>DAOOWO010000006.1:0-20589 GCA_035371225.1 Bacteroidales bacterium
ACGATCAACACCTGAAGTGATATGCCTGTCATCACGACACCCAGGGCGGTGCCGGCGGCCGGCGGATGCTCCGTGTCCGTGACGACCATGATAAAAAGGGAAGTTCCGACAGCAAGTGAATAGATCAAAATTGAAAACAGCAAAGCCGAATGGAATCAGGATAATAATATCGAGATAATTCATATTATTTTTTTAAGCGGCGTGTGAGTTCGGTTGCATAAACAAAGTCATTCAACTCCACGTTGTTGGTATCCAGTATCTGGTGTTTGTCGCCCACCCACCATAGTCTTCCTGAGTACACAAAAGCAATTTTGTCTCCGATTTCAATCACCGAGTTCATGTCGTGGGTATTAATAACCGTTGTCATTTGGTATTCCTGGGTAATCTCGCTGATAAGGTTGTCGATCAGGATAGAGGTTTTTGGATCTAATCCCGAATTGGGTTCGTCGCAAAACAGATAGCTGGGATTCATTGCTATTGCCCGCGCAATGGCCACACGTTTTTTCATACCTCCACTGATTTCAGCGGGAAATAATTTGTTTACATTTTCGAGGTTGACTCGTTTGAGGCAAAAATTCACCCTGTCGCGTTTTTCTTCAAGCGATTTTTTGGTGAACAAGGTCAGGGGGAACATAACATTTTCCTCCACATTCATCGAGTCAAACAAGGCGCCGCCCTGAAACATCATACCGATTTCCTGCCTGATAATTTTTTTTTCGTTGAAAGACATCTCAGTAAAAGGTCTGTTATCAAAGAGAATGTGGCCTTCATCAACATCCAGCAAGCCGACAATACATTTCATCAGCACCGTTTTCCCCGAGCCGCTCGGGCCAATAATCAGGTTGGTTTTTCCGCGTTCAAAAATCACACTGATGTCTTTTATCACCTTTTTATCGGCAAATCCTTTGGAAATGTTACGGGTTTCAATCATAACTATAACATCAGTTGTGTAATCACCAGGTTAAACAATATAATAAGAATACTGCTCATAACCACTGCTTTGGTGCTGGCACGGCCAACTTCCAGGGCTCCGCCATAGGCATTAAAACCATAAAATCCGGAGACAGAGGTAATAATAAGCGAGAACACAATAGTTTTCACAATAGAATAAAATATTTCAAAAGGAATCAGATCAAGGGTGATACCGTCATAATATGCCGAAACGGTAACCACATTCATCCAGGCAGCGGCAAACCATCCGCCCATAATCCCCAGAAACATACTTATAATGACTAGCACAGGAAATATCAACATAGCCGCGACTATCTTGGGTAAAATCAGATAATTGGCCGAGTTAATACCCATTACTTCCAATGCATCGATCTGTTCGGTAACCCGCATGGTACCAATCTCGGAGGCGATACGGGAGCCCACTTTTCCGGCAAGAATCAGGCAGATAATGGTGTTAGAAAATTCAAGAATTATAGATTCCCTGGTGGTAAACCCTACCGTATATTCGGGTATCCAGGCGCTGGTAGTATTATAACCGGTTTGTATGGCGACCACAGCTCCCATGAACACTGAAATAATCGCAACAATACCTAATGAATCAATACCCAGATTGTCGATTTCCGTCAAAATTTGCTGGCGAAAAACCGGTCCCCTTTCGGGTTTGGTAAACACTTTCTTCATCAACAGTAAGTAGTGTCCTATGGTGGTTAATGCTTTTTTCAAGCTATGGGATATTAATTTCCGCGAAATTAGCAATAATTTGAAAACATGCTGCAAAAATTGATAACTGATTATCCGGTGAGTGACAATAAAAAAATTCTATATTTTTTATAACGGCATATAATTTTGCCTGAAATGACAGGTTTTTTGATTAATTTTGCAGTATAATATTATGCTGTTAAGTTTATAAAAATCCGGATGAAAAAGTTTAAAATATTTCTGGTGATTTTATTACTTATTTGTTTTGCTTTTGTGGCCCGGGGGTGTAAAACCTCTCAAAAACATAAATGCAAAGACTGTCCGACATTTACACATATTATAAACTGTAATTTCCAAAACAATAATTTATATTTATATGAAAGCTAACAAGATTCTCTTTCTTCTGGTGTTTGTTGTCATTGTGATCATTTCGGGCTGTGCATCAAAAAAACATCGCTACAATCAATGTCCTACGTTCAGCAAAGCCCAACCAACAGAAAAGGTACAACACATTGGATAAAGAATCTTTAGCGCCTTATTTTCCCGAAACAAGTATAGAAACGGTGCTCCAGTGGATGCAATCGCATCTTTTGCAATTGATTATTACACGGGAAAGGGCCACCAAATCGGGAGATTATCGTCCTCCCGACAGGAATAAGTCTTATCACAGAATCAGTGTAAACCACAACCTGAACAAATTTGCTTTTCTCATAACTTTTACACATGAATATGCCCATTTGATAACCTGGAATACCTATAAGAGAAAGGCTAAGCCCCATGGTGACGAGTGGAAAGCCAATTACCGGACCCTGGTGTTTTTTTTATTAGAAAAGAATATATTTCCGTCCGACATAGCCCATGCTTTAGTAAAGACTTTTGTCAAAAATGGCGAGCCGGCACATGTCGCTGAATACAACCTCATATTGGTTTTATCTAAATATGATACCAGTCCGTCGAATGAATTTCTGGAAGAGCTGGTACCTGATTCGGTTTTTTCTGTTCATAATGGTCTTGTTTTCCGCAAAGGTGAAAAAATTCGCACACGATATAAATGTTATTGTTTGAACAACAAGCGCTGGTATCTGATTAGTGCGGCCATGAAAGTCAACCCGGTAAGCAATGCTCTTGATTTTAAACAGACGTAAACGCAGGCGATTTAAAATGAAAAAACACTCGTATAATCAATGATAATTTGATATTTTTGCCAAAAATTATAATAAATAACCATAATGAGTAACAACTATTGTGTGATAATGGCGGGCGGTATAGGTTCGCGTTTCTGGCCCATGAGCCGCACTTCTCATCCCAAACAGTTCATTGATATTCTCGGCACCGGGGAAACACTGATCCAACAAACCTTCAAACGTTTTGAAAAGATCATTCCCAAAGAGAACATATTCATTGTTACCAACGATAAATATGCCGACCTTGTCAGCGAACAAATTCCCTCGCTGGATGTGCGTCAGATAATTTCTGAACCTGCCCGCAGAAATACCGCACCATGTATTGCTTATGCCTGTTATAAAATCAACGAAACCGATCCCAATGCCAATGTGGTGATTGCCCCTTCAGATCACATAATACTTAACGAAGATTCTTTTTCAGGAATCATCTGCTCGGCATTACAGGCTGCATCAAAAAATAACTGGTTGCTGACATTGGGCATCACCCCCAGCCGTCCCGATACCGGATATGGCTATATTCAATATAAGGATACGGATGGTTATCCTGAAGATACACGCTTGAAAAAGGTAAAAACCTTTACCGAAAAACCCGTACTCGAAATGGCTAGGCAGTTTATTGAAAGCGGTGATTTTTTATGGAATTCGGGCATTTTCGTCTGGTCAATAAAAAGTATTTTACAAGCTTTTGAAATTCATCTTCCCGAGATCAAAGAATCCTTTGATAAAGGAAAAGGAATTTACAATACAGATAAAGAATGGGAATTTATTCAGCATACCTATAGCACCGGCAAAAGCATTTCTATTGATTACGGCGTAATGGAAAAGGCCGATAATGTATATGTGCTGTGTTCTGATTTCGGCTGGTCCGATCTTGGCACCTGGGGTTCTTTATACGAAAACCGCAAAAAAAACGAAGCCGGGAATGCTATAGTTGGTAAAGATGTTATTATGTACGACAGCCACAATTGTATTGTGAACATGCCCGAAAACAAGCTGGTGGTATTGCAAGGTCTCGACGATTATATCGTGGTAGAGTCGGGAAATGTGTTATTAATATGCCGCAAAAACGATGAACAACAGATCCGCAATTTTGTGAATGATGTAAAAATCAAGATTGAAAAAGGGGAACAGTATATATAGAAAGAAGAAAGAAGAGATTCAGAAGTATATTGTCAGAGGAAGGATTTGAGAAGCAGGGAAGAATATAGATAAAAAAATAAAGGGCTGAAATTCAGCCCTTTATTTTTTTATTTGTGTACTTTCTTGATAAAATCTTCGACTTCTTTCACCCCACCCTGATAAATCAGGTATCCGTTGTAGGGTTCGCGCGGTGTGATATCGTCATTAATGGGAGTAAGCATTATTTCTTTCACTTTTTCGAGGTCGTTGGTTTGACCAAGAGCCCAGCCAAGTTTAATATAGGCTACTTCGGGCAGCATGTTTTCGGCCGGAATAATACCTTTGGCCATCAAGTCGCGGCCTGTATCGTAAACAAACATGTGTACATAGCCCCATAGGGTTTGCACTGTCATATAAATGGCCACACCTTTTTTCACAGCACGTTCAATAGCCGGATAAATAGGTTTGTTGACATGTCCCAGTCCGGTGCCGATGATAATAATTCCTTTATAACCGTTATCCACCATGGAGTCTATCATGTCGGGCTGCATGTTGGTATAGTAATACAACATACCGACTTTTTCTTCGAAAACCGGGGTTATTTTTACGTTTGAGGTATCCTTACGGCGGTGGTTATATACCGCTTTTTGCGGAACCACGCCATTACGTGTCACGGTGGCCACAGGAATATCACCAATGGTACGGAACGTAGAACGGTAGGACGAATGCATTTTACGAACACGGGTGCCGCGATGCAGGAAACCGTATTCGTCGGATGTTGGACCAAACATACATACCATTACTTCGGCGATATCGCCATGGGCAGCGGCTGTGGCGGCATGCATCAGGTTAAGTGCGGCATCGGAGCTAGGGCGGTCGGAGGAACGCTGTGAACCTACCAGCACGATAGGGATGGGAGGATTCTGAACCATAAAAGTGAGCGCGGCTGCGGTATAATGCAGGGTATCGGTACCATGGCCGATAATAATTCCGTCGGTACCTTTTTCTATTTCCTGTCCAATGGCAACAGCTAGCTTTTTGTATTGTTCAGGGCCCATATTTTCGCTGAAAACAGCAAAAAGTTTTTCGGTTTCCAGGTTGCAGATATCTGCCAATTCGGGAACAGCTCCATATAATTCGCCAGGTGAAAAAGCAGGAATTACAGCGCCGGTGCGGTAGTCGAGGCGTGAAGCGATAGTACCACCTGTGCCTATAAGTTTTACTTTAGGCTTTCCGGGAGTATAGGGGAACTCTTTTTCGGGAATTTTATAATTGGCCTTTTTATAGCCCACTTCTTTCATTGTCAGGATGGTTCTGATGTCAACCCCGATATTATAACCGGTAATCACCTTGAGGACAATATGCTTATCATCATCATTTTCGGCACGTGGCAATACGGTCCCTTTAAATAATCCGCGGGTAGTATCCACCTCGGCCTGGCCCCATACACGGACATTATATTTTTTTAATATTTCCAGTGCATCGCCTTTATATCCCTGAAAAAAATCTTCGCTCATTGTAGTATAAATTTTAGCTATTAATTACTGGTTTCAACTATTTCTTTTAATTCGGCCAGACAGATGTTGCCGGTGGCCATTTTGCGCAAACCGCCCATTATCCATTTGGTTTCAACATCAGGTTGCTGTGAGATGCGTATCTGACGGAACTTTTCTTTCATGAAAGGAATATTTGAAAGAAGCTCCTCTCTGCTGATTTTTTTGAATTTTATGGTGGCAAGAATCGATTCGAAATCCATTTTGGGGTGTTGAATCAATACGGGCAGCATTTTTTTGGCAATCTGTTTATCCAGTTTATTTTCGTTTATAAAGGCAAACATTTCACCCACCATATCATAATTAAAGTAAGGCGATATACTATGTTGTCCTTCAAAATATTTAAGGGTGTGTCCGATAAAAGTTCCGACAAATTTAGGTTCGTAGCCGTTTACACTGACTATTTTTTCAATAACCGGGTAAAGATTTTTCTTAAAAATATAGGTAAAAGTATCTTCAGGAATACCCCATTCTTTAAGTTTCTGGTACCTTTCAATGACTTCGGTAGGCAGGTTCTGTTTCAACCGGTTGATATATTCGTCTTCCAGAGGAATAGGCACAGAATCGGTATCAGGATACATGCGGTCGGCGCCGGGCAACACGCGTTCAAAAATAGTAGTACCGTTTTCGAATGATTTGCGGGTTTCGTTTGGCACACCTTTGAAAGCCCACAGGCAGCGTTCTTCAATCGTTTCCAGTGCGGTTTTCATATCGGCTTCCGGGCCCCAAAGGATAATCTGTGCATCATCATCTTTAGCGTTCAGTGAGGTACGGATATTTGAAAAATCATCACGGCTAATCAAGGGTTCAAATTCTTCCGAATGAGTCATATTGGGCACTTCGATACATGCAATCACCTTCAGGCGTTCGCTGATTTCGTCGGCAAACATTTTTCCAGGCTGGGTAAAATGCGAAAGTACCTTTTTAAACCCGGGCAGGTTGATGGCATAATATTTATAAGAATTCTTTTTTTCGTCGTTGAGGGGCAGATTGGAAAAATGAAAATCTTTGAGTTTCACTTCCTGAAAATTCATTTTCCATTTAGAGCCGTCTCCGAATTTTTCATTTAAAACTTCGCGGATATGCAGCAATGCCCATTGTCTGAAACATTCATTATGAGTGAGTTTGGGTATCCACCGGGTATGTGCCACGCCCTTAATTTCGATACGTGTGCCACCTTTGCAGCTAACGTTTACGTCCTGCCGACCGGCTCCGATGCCTGTTCGAACTTTTCCGGTGCTCCGGTTTAAGAAACGGATATAATCGCAAGCTTCTTTCACCTCATAAGGGTTAATCATTTCGGGATAAGTTACTGTTTCGATCAAAGGTACTCCCAACCGGTCGGTGGAATAGATACGCCGGTGTCCGATGTCGGAAATTTCACGGCAGGAATCTTCTTCAATACTCAATTGTATCAGCCTGATTTTTTTTGTTTTCAAAGGCAGTTCGCCCTCCACGCCCAAAATGGCAGTGCGCTGAAATCCAGTGGGAATACTTCCATCGAGGTATTGTTTTCTGGTGATGTGTACTTCGCCAACAATATTCAGCTTGCTGAGCAGGGCAATTTCCAATGCGTTTTCGAGTGCTTCTTTGTTAAGTTTAAAAGGCGGCGTGTCGTCCACATCGTAAGTGCAGGTGGTTTCGTTTTTCACGCGGTATACTATTTCTTTGCGTGTTTTAAACTCCATTAGCGCAGTACCGTCGTATTCACCCAGTTCGCTAAGTGTGGGGCGCATATGCCTCAGCAGTTCTGCATCATATTGATTTTTTTTCTGGTACACCCCTGCCGGACAATGGCAAAAAAGTTTTTCTTTGGTTTTAAGCTGCTGGTGAACTTCCAGTCCCGACATAAAGCCTATGCGGGTCCAGTCTTCCTGAGTTGCTTGTTTTAACGGCGTGTATCCAATGGCTTTTTTTGACTCTTCGTAGTTAAGCTTTGGATCGAAATTTTCTTTCATAATTCTTTTATTGTAATTGGGCGGTCAAAATTAGTCATTTAAATTGTTTATCCCATATTACTCAACAAAATTTTTATACACACGATGCAAAACGGATTATTGGAGCACACACAATCGTTTGTATCAAGTGCCAACAAACCATTTACAACGGAGCCCTAAATACCCGCAATGATGCAAGCTTAGAGTTATAAATTTGATTTTGCCCAGGCTAAATTATTTTTTGCCAGTTCGTACCCGGGATTAATTTTCAGGGCTTTTTCGCAGGCTTCGGCTCCCTTATCCCACATTTGCATGGCATTATAGGCAGAACAAATATTATTGTAGGCTTCGGCATAATCAGGGTTAAGTTTCAAGGCCTCGTTACAGGCTTCAATACATTTCTCGTACTGGCCCAGGTGATAATACTGAAGACTCAGGTTAAGATAGTTTTCAGGGGTTGGATTTTGCTGAACAAAAAGCAAGGATTGCTCCGCAGCGGAAACCCTTTTACCGGCGGCCTCGCGATATTTCAGGGCGGCGGTATCGCCGGCAGCAATTGACAGGGTGTGCCGCGCAACTGAATCGAGTTTATCCCATAGTTCCAACCTGTTATAAATATCCATCATCTGGTAAAGGCCCTGCATAAATATGGGATTGATGCGCAAATCCTGTTCTTCCATCAGCCTGGCTTCATTGACACGATTATGCGTTAACAGGAATCCCGCATAATAATAATATGGTTCATTATACTGCGGGCCGTATTGTATGGCTTTATTAAAGTATTCTTCAGCCTCCGCCGGCTTACCCATCGCATTTTTTAAGATACCAAGGTTAATATGCAAAAAAGAATAATATGGCGTATATTCAAGAGCTTGTTCAAAGTATTTTTCGGCTACCGGATAGTTGGCTTTGGCCATTTGTGTCAAGCCATAATTCATAAGGCCGCGGCCATTTTTGGGACTTTTAATGGTAACGTCAAGCCAAAGCGACTCTTCGTCTTTCCACACTTTATTTCTTTGAAAAGTACCATAAGCAAAAGCCGACAAAAGCAAAAAAACAGCAATCCACAATAAAACCATGTTCTTTCCGGCTTTGACAAAGATGGTTTCATTTTTTACCACCAGCAATCCTAACGTATATACCACGCTTAATGCCAATCCTATAAAGGGCAGAAACATCCTATGGTCATTCAGTACCTCGGTGAGCGGAACAACTGATGTGGGCAACAGCGACACCGCAAACCATATCAGCCCAAAGGCTATCGGCCGTTGCTCAGCCCTGGCAGATGTTTTGAAAATTACAATAACCAACAGGGCAACAAATAGTACCCCTACCATAATCCGGTCATCAAAAGGATTGGAAAGCACTGTCCAATCAGTATCTGCACTCAGATTTACCGGCAGGAAGAATGAAAGAAAATAATGAACCCATACAAAAGTTTGTGTAAGCACATAAGGTAACACCGGATTATTGATGTTCTCCATACCCGCTTGGGGAATTTTTGTAAAAGAATAATACTGCAAAAGCCCAATAATGATAATAATAGGAATAAACATCAAAAGTGTTTTACCAAAGGTTTTCAAATTCCGGACTCTGAACAAGTCAGAAAGGGAAAGATTTTTTTCGAAGAAAATCACATAAAAAAACAACATGACCGGGATAACTATAGCCGTTTCTTTAAATCCCGCACAAAGTATGGCCGGTAAAATATAGATGCCCCATTTCCTCAAATTCGGATAAGAAATAAAAATAGCCACTGAAGCAATGATGCACAATGTGGAAAGCACATCGGAACGCGAAATGATGTAATTGATAGTTTCGGCATTAACGGTATGAAATGCATATAACGCAGCCGCGACAAGGGCGATATAAGTAGTCCAGTTATGATTAAGCGCTTTTTGAATGATTTTCCTGAAAACAAAAAACAATAATATGCAGCACAGGAGGTACCACAAAAAAGTGGAAAGATGAAAATAAAAGGGGGTTAACCCTCCACCCAGCCAGTAATCAATGGCGAGAGTGGTAGTCACCAGTGGACGGTAACCCTGATGCGAAGGCATGGAGCTGAACGTTTTGGTGTCTGTAAAAAACAATGGAATATTTTTCAGGCTGGTGATATACGGGTTATCCTGTATGGTGTGCGAATCGTCAAAATGAAAGCCGTTATTGAAATGGTTGGCATAAGTAACAATCAAGCCTATACCAAAAAGAATTGATAAGGCAATAATCAATGACCTTGTTTTTTTCATAATCAGTTGACTTAAAAATCACAGTAAAAATAATTATTTTCCATGAAATGATTTAAACCCGATTAAGACTGTGGTATACTAGTATTAAACAACTCACTGACTGTGTCCCGGAAAAAATAGTTAACTTTACAGGCCTTTTATTCTAATTTCATACAGGGTAATCCTTACTATCTATATTAACATGAAAACGCAGGATAAGGAATATGCCGGCCGACTTTATAAAAACCAATACGTTTGGTGGAAACGCTTGCTGGATGTGCAGGCACCTTACCGATGTCACCTGCGGCGTATACATCCGGGATTTGTACTCGACATCGGTTGCGGCATCGGCAGAAACCTTATTCACTTAGACGGCAACGGAGTAGGAATTGACCATAATACGGCCGCCGTGGAAATAGCCAGAAACAAAGGCTTGCAGGTTTTTACTCCGGAGGATTTTCACAAGAGTGAATATAATATCCCATTACGTTTTGACTCTATATTGCTTGCGCATGTAGCAGAACACATGACAGAACAAGAGGTAGTAAATCTTTTGAAAACATATTTCCCATTATTAAAAAATAACGGGAACCTAATTATCATTACTCCTCAGGAAAAAGGCTATGATTCTGATGCAACGCATGTTCAGTTTGTCGACTTTGACGTGCAGCACAGAATCATTAAAGCGTTGAATCTGGAATTTGTAAGACAATATTCATTTCCTTTTCCCAGGTTTTTCGGAAGTTTTTTCAAGTACAACGAGTTCATTGGCATCAGCCGTAAATCGGGTTGATTTCACATTTCAGGCACAAAAGGCTACAGCCTCTTTTCCTTTTTTTCTTTTCTCAGGGCAAAAAACATGGTAACAAAATCTTTTAAAACAATAAAAGTTTTGAGTCTTATTAATATTTTTATGAGATACCCCGGCCTGATGAAAAACCTGTTGACAGCCATATCACGCAGTTGACAGAGTTCTTCGGCGGTTAAGGTGCTATTAAGTGCGATGGGCGGGGTATTCACACTGCCAAAGTCGTTCCAGGCCGGTAAGGCGATATTTTTTTCGAGGCAATATTGGTACAAGCCTGTTCCCGGGAGGGGAATAGCTGTTGCAAATGAAGCGTAATCTTGCTCAAGTTCGCAGGCAAGCTTTATGGTATCTTTAGCCGTTTCGCGAGTTTCTCCAAGGCAGCCGATAATATAATTTCCGCCCACAAACATACCAGCTTTACGGGCATTTGCCACGGCGCTGCGTATCTGATCAAGGTGTATATTCTTGTCCATTTGGTCAAGTATTTGCTGGTTGCCACTTTCGATTCCAAAGAAAACCCATCGCACACCGGCTGTGCGCATCTTTTTCAGAGTAGGCAGGTGGGCCGTATTGGCTCTTGAAGAGATTTGAATTTCCAGCCGTTGATTATATCCTTTTTCAATTATATAATCGCAAAGTTCATTTACCCGCTTTCTGTTTAGATTAAATGTGTCGTCCTGAAGATATAAAATGCGGACGTTCCACTCATTAATAAAAAACTCCAGTTGGTCGTACACCTGTTGCATATCAAAATACCGAACCTTGGGACCAAAGACAGTGTGCGAAGCACAAAAATTACACCGGCCGATGCACCCACGGGCTGTGAAAATCACGCCAATAGGGCCATTTCGCCCCGACACCCAGCGGCTCCACAAATAAGACCTGTAAAGATGCTTTTTCAGCAAATGATTGGCCGGGACCGGAAGACACCCCAGATTAGCTATTGGCGGGCGGGACCGGGTAATAATAATCTTGTCGTTTTTTTTATAAACAATACCATCAACATCCCGCAAGGGCAACTGGTTTTTATAAGCATTTACAATATCAACAATAGTAAGATCGCCCTCGCCAATAACACCGATATCCAATGCCGGTATATCCTCCATTGTTTGCTCAGGCAAGGCCGACACATGTGGGCCTCCGGCAATCATTACCGTTTCAGGAATTTTTTTCTTCAGCAAGGTAAAAAAATCTCTGGTGATATCCATGGTGGCAGTCATGATGGTGGCGCCGACAAACACGGGATTTTTATCGGCAACCCTGGTTACCAATTGCTCCATAGTAAGGTTTTCGGCATCGCCGTCGATGATAGAAACATCGCAGCCCGCCCGGAGAGCCGTGGCAGCAATACTGGTCAGCCCAATGGGTGGGCTTACCGATACAAAGTGCTTTAGGTTATGGTAAGCATTTTCCATTGTGGGCACTACAACTAAAATCATCCGGATATTTTCCAAAGGCATCCTACAAAATATTATCCTTATGACTTAATGTATAAATGCGACCAAGCAAACCGGCAACGCGCTTTCCCCAAATAATTCTGAAAATTCTTAATTCTTCTTTTTTCCTGACGTTGGTTCCTAACTGTTTAGTAGTTTCAGAATCCTTATGGATACGGTGTTTCATCAGTTTTTTATTGATAAAAATAAATGCCCCTTCACGGTTGGTCATATCCAGCCATGCTTTCCAGTCGAGGCTGTATGAAAAATCAGGCGAAAAAGTAAAATCCTTTAGTCCCGGCTTATTAAATGTAACCGAAGGACAACAAACCGCGTTGCCAAACACTAAGGGAAGTCGCCTGAAAAACCTGTTTTTTATGCACGGCTTTATCAAAAAGGGAAACAATAGTATTTTTTTTATAAAAAAATTCAATGAATGCCTACGGGTTCTGCCATGTATTATTTCGCAATAATCCGTAAAAAAAATCAACACATTTTTTTTGTTGGTTTTTTGCAACACTTTTTGCAGAAAAGTGCTTTCATAAATATCGTCCTGATGAGCGATAGTAACCCAGGTTGTTTTAGCCTGTGCCAGGGCGAAATTCCAGTCACCTGCAATGCCCTTACTATCCATGTTAACCACCAACGGCAACGAAAACCGCTGCGCCACATCCTGCAAATATTTTGACGGGGTAGAAGTGATTATGCAAATATGACTTTTGCGGGTCTGGTTTTTCAGTGAGACGATACATTCTTCAATAAAAGTCGAATCTTTATAAGCTGGTATGACAAACGTATGGTCTTCCATAGAAATCAAATATATCTGAAATATTTACGGATATCAGCCATTAAAATTTTCGGTTCCCTGCGATACACCGAGGCCTTTGCCATTGCTGTTTTTATCACATTCCGCGGCTTTTTATTATAATGGTGAAATTTCTCCTTAATATCTTTTACCACCTGTATAAAATCATCTTCTTCAAGTTGATCACTGCGCACACGCGGATTTTTGAAATAATAAAGATGGGGCGGTGTGGAATAAAAATCATCCAGGGACATGGATGTTCTTACCATATTTTTTTCTATGCCCTCATCAAACATGCCCGTCCCGGGAAAGCTTTCATACACGCCCAGCAGCGCCAGGTGAGGCTTTAGTTCATACATAAAATCCAAGGTTGTGTACATATCTTTTTTTGTCTCACCCAGCAAGCCTATGAGAAAGTATGCACTCCAATGAATACCAGATTTACGTAACATCTTTGCTGCATTTCTGCTTTGTTCGCTAGTGATGCCTTTATTTATTTTTGCCAGAATTTTGTCATCACCCGATTCGATACCAATTTTAATATAATTACAACCGGCCTTTTTCATCAACCTGAGCATTTGTTCATCAATCAGGTTAACGCGAGTATTACATTCCCAGCATATATTAAGTTTTTCGCTGATCAGTTGGCGGCAAAGTTCATAGACTCTGGTTTTATTTATTGTAAAAGAGTCATCTTTAAAGGCAAACTGGGTAGTTCCGTATTTTTGTTTTACCAGTTTTAATTCCTCAATGATATCCTCCACCGAACGGGAGCTAATTTTTTTGATGTGCGAAGCGCAAAAAGTACAGTTGTAAGGGCATCCTATGGTAGTCATAATCAGGCCCATATCTTCCGAACTGTAGCTTTTCTCGTTCATCAGCAACGACCTGTCGGGAAAAGATATTTTGGAAATTTCTTTACGGGCATTATTAACCGTATTATGAATTACCTGTCCATCCCTTCTGAATGATAATCCAGCGATGGACTGCAGGCTGCCTTTTTCGTACTGAATAAAGTTAGCTAAATCAAGCAGCGGAACTTCGCCGGCTCCTTTTATCACAAAATCAACAAAAGGGGCAATTTGCATGACTTCTTCGGCTTTTGACGTAGCATGAGGCCCGCCAAGCACAACGGGACATCCGGGAAACACTTCCTTGGCTATTTCGGCTGTATAAAAAGCTGAGGCCGCAAAGGTGGTATATATGGATATTCCGATAAGGTCGGGACAAAAATCCCTGATGGTTTTTTTCACCTCAGTCCAAACCGGGTGGTTTTCATCTCTCAGCGAATTTATAAAAACGGGGTATTTTTCGGGCAATAGGGAATAATCGAAGTTTTCGGGGGTACTATACAAATCTGCATCATATACAGCAACCTCATGTCCGGCTTCTTTCATGGCTGTAGCAAGCATGGTCAGAGCCAAAGGAAAATATCGGTTATAAAAACTAATAATCCTGTAAAAAGGCGGATTGACCAGTAAGATTTTCATTACTTTAGTCTTTCTTTTCTGAACATCGAAATCTGGTCGGCAATTAATCCCAGAAACACAAGGATCAGACCAGAAAGGATACTGATAATAGCTCCGTTGCTAACCCCCCTGCCCATAAGCAAAAACGGCAACCCCCAAGCCACGCCGAATAAAATACATGCCATGGCAATGGGCAGAAAAAACCTCATAGGATTAAACAGCAACAAGATATGAATGATGGCTAAAATAGTGGAATATGCAGTCCCCAGAGATATTTTGCTTTTTCCATCCCTTCGTTCACGTATCCTGATAGGTTCTTCCACCACCAGATGTTTCTGGTTTAGAAAAACCAGGGCGATAAAATCACTGTAGGCCATGTCGTCGGGGCATAAAGCAATGTATTTCTGAGCCAGGGCGGTATCGCACAATTTCATTCCGGAATTGATATCATAAATCGGTACTGTCATCGTAAGCCTTGCGAAACTACGGATTATCGACTTACCAACATGTCGGTAATAATTATGTACTTTTTGACCTTTGCGACTACCAATCACCATATCGGCATCGGTTTCTTTCATTTTTTTGATTAATTTAAATATGTCTTCCAAATAATGCTGGCCGTCGGCATCAATAGTTATCAGGCATCGTGTCAGGGTGTTCTGAATACCTGTCTTAATGGCCCCACCATATCCCTTGTTGACTTTATGATGAAATATTCTGACAAAATCCACATTCGCTGTCAGCTCCTTCAGTGTTTCATATGTCTTATCCCGGGAACCGTCGTCCACCACAATCAGGCTGTAACTATGCTGCCCGCAGAAAGTAATCACCTCCGGCAAAAATGATTTCAGGGAACTTTCCTCATTATAGGCCGGTATTATTATGGTAAGTTGTTTTTCCATTTCGACATTTCTTTATGAAACAACTAAAAAATATTGAACCTTCCAAAAAATACTTATACTTGATTTATTTCAAACAGGATACAAATTTATCAAAAAAATATATTCTTTTCAATAATTCTGATATTGCGAAAACAGATATTCGTAAACCCACTACTATCTGATTTTAAAAATCAAAAAACGATTTTCTTTAATAAAAAATAATTTTGTGTTTGTTAGTAAAAATAATTTCCTAATGAAACAATTTTTATTTTTGTGTACTAAACAAAAAAAATTCGGCTATTAAAAAGAAAAGACTAATAGAAGGTATTAAAAAGATACTACAGAAAAAAATAAAGTTTTTTGATTAATAGTAAATTTTTATAATTTCGTAATATAAATGGAAAAGTTATTGTCAAAAAGACGAAAAGTGCGTATATTTACATTAAACAAATCAGTAAGGTAATGAAAGAAAAATCTGGCGATAAATTACATATAGTTCTTAAAGAGTTTTTCGGATTCGACACATTTAAGGGAAATCAGGAAGCCGTCATAAAAAATGTACTGGCCGGCAAGGACACTTTTGTCATCATGCCCACAGGAGGCGGCAAATCGCTCACGTACCAACTTCCGGCCCTTATCAGCGAAGGAACAGCCATTATTATTTCGCCGCTCATCTCGCTTATGAAAAACCAGGTGGACAACATCCGAAATTTTGGCGTGGACAAAGGGATTGCCAACTTTTTAAACTCTTCGCTCTCCAAGCAGGAAATGGCCGATGTAAAAGCCGACCTTCTTGCAGGAAAAACCAAACTGCTTTATGTTGCCCCGGAAACCCTCACGAAAAAAGAAAACATAGAATTTTTCAAACAGTTCAAAATTTCTTTTTACGCTATCGACGAAGCCCACTGTATTTCGGAGTGGGGACACGATTTTCGGCCGGAGTATCGTAACATCCGCCCCACCATCAAAGCTATAGGCAAAAAAGTTCCAGTGATGGCGCTCACAGCCACCGCTACACCCAAGGTACAGCACGACATCCAAAAAAATCTAGGCATGATGGATGCCGCCCTCTTCAAATCATCTTTCAACCGTCCTAACCTTTATTATGAAGTCCGGGCAAAAACAAAAGATGTGCAGCGCGACATCATAAAATATATTAAAAGCAACATCGGAAAATCGGGAATTATTTACTGCCTCAGCCGGAAAAAGGTAGAAGAACTTGCGGAAACCCTTCAGGTAAATGGCATCAAGGCTCTGCCCTATCATGCCGGCCTCGAATCGGAGGTGCGCAAAGCCAACCAGGACAAATTTCTGATGGAAGAAGTTGATGTTATAGTGGCTACCATTGCTTTTGGCATGGGTATCGACAAGCCCGATGTACGCTATGTTATCCATCACGATATGCCCAAAAGCCTGGAAGGCTATTACCAGGAAACCGGCCGGTCAGGACGCGATGATGGCGAAGGCAACTGTATCGCCTTTTATGCTTATGAAGACATCCAGAAACTGGAAAAATTCACTTCAAAAAAATCGGTAAATGAACAGGAAATTGCCAAACAACTGCTCATGGAAACCATTGCCTATGCCGAATCTTCGGTATGCAGGCGAAAACTGTTATTGCATTATTTCGGTGAAATCTTTGAAGAAGAAAACTGCCAGTGTTGCGACAACTGTCTTCACCCAAAAACAAAATTTGACGGTACCGCCTATGTTGAAACGGTTTTAGAAGCCGTTACGGAAACAAAGGAACAATGCAAAGGCGCCCACCTGGTAAATGTAATCATCGGCAAAATTACCGCTCAGGTAAAATCTTTCAAACATCAAAAACTTAGTGTCTTTGGAAAAGGTGCCGAGCATGATGAAAAATTCTGGACGGCTGTGATACGACAAACCATTGTCAACAGGCTGTTAAGCAAAGATATTGAAAACTACGGAATTCTTAAACTCACCAAAGAAGGAGAAAAGTTTCTGGACGAACCGGAAACCATCATGCTTACCATGGATCATGATTATGATACCGCCGAGGAAGATGAGTTTTTTGCAGGCGGCGGAAAAACCAGCACAGCAGACAAAACACTTTTCACGCTATTGAAAGATCTGAGAAGACAAATCTCCCGTAAAGAAAACCTGCCGCCCTTCGTCATTTTTCAAGACCCCTCGCTCGAAGATATGGCCATACAATACCCGATAAAAATGGATGAATTGATGCAGATAACGGGTGTTGGTTCCGGCAAGGCGCAAAAATACGGCAAGCCCTTTCTGGATCTGATCGCGAAATATGTGGAGGAAAACGAAATAATCCGGCCCATGGATATGATTGTAAAATCGGTAGTAAATAAATCCGGGCTGAAAGTTTACATTATCCAAAACATCGACCGTAAAATCCCTCTTGAAGATATTGCCAACGCCAAAAACCTGACCATCGAAGAATTGCTGATGGAACTCGAAAGCATTGTAGCTTCAGGCACCAAGCTGGACATCAACTATTATATCGAAGAATATGTGGAGCCCTATCATCAGGAAGAAATATATGACTATTTTTATGATGCAGAAACGGATTCAGTAGAAGATGCCCTGAAAGAACTAGGTGAAGAAGAGTTTTCTGAAGAAGAAATCAGGCTGGTACGCTTAAAATTCTTATCTGAAGTAGGTAATTAATAAAATTCAAAAATAATAATAATGAACCAAGAACCTTTAAATGAAAACCGGGAAGAAATTCCGGTAACCAATAATGAATTGACCCAGCAACCAAAGGAAACGCCCGTGGAACCTGCCGATTCGCCCAAAAAATCCTGTAATGCACAACAGTATGCTTTCACGGCAATAAGCCTTTTGGCATTGGCAGGCGTGATCGTATTGTTTATTTTGTTTTTCCGCACAAAAGGAAATACCGCATCCAACATTACAACCCCGTCAATTGACAAGATTACCTTTGCATACGTAAACACCGACACTCTGATGCAGGATTATGATTTTGTGCTTGATGTGCAGGTGGATTTATCCAATTATGAGAAAACCCTGCAAGGCCAATATGCTGCCAGGGCCAAGGGTTTTGAAAAAGAATATAATGATTACATCAAAAGAGCGACTGCCGGCCTGCTGACACTCGACCAGCAAAAGAAAAAGGAAGAAGAGTTGTCCAAAGAACAAATGGCCATTCAGGAACTGGAATCTAATTTGGCCATGCAATTGCAGGAGGAAAAACTAAAACGTAATATGGAAGTACACGATACTATTGTAAATACCATTGCCCGTTACAACAA
Organism: Bacteroidales bacterium; assembly: GCA_035371225.1. Lineage (GTDB taxonomy): Bacteria > Bacteroidota > Bacteroidia > Bacteroidales > CAIWKO01 > CAIWKO01. The sequence continues at coordinate 18,334 of DAOOWO010000006.1, forward strand.
AACCAAAAATTTCACCTTCATTTTTGAAAAATCCTACGGCGGCGGATTGCTGTTTGTAAATCAAGCCCTTGATATTACCGACGACATTCTGTCCATGCTGAACAAAGAATATGAAAAAAAATCAGCAAACGGGGAAACACCAACTGATAAAGCCAAGTAATCACTGTACTATGAAAATAAAGATCTTGCTGCTTTTACTGCTTGCTTTATTATGCAAAAGCTGTACAACCAAAATTGTTGAAGAAACTGTCGAATCATATCCCGATGGATCCTCCAAAATGGTACGTTATTACAAGGACGATGGCGACCAGCGGGTATTGTTTAAAGAAACATTGTATTATTCCAATCATCAGAAATATATGGAAGGAGAATACAAAAACGGCAAACGCCAGGGCAAATGGACCAGTTGGTATCAAAACGGCAACACATGGAGTGAAGGATTTTTTAATAACGGCCTGGATGACGGTTTGCGCACAGCCTACCACGAAAACGGGAAAAAACATTTTGAAGGGAAATATAAAGACGGAAAGAAAACCGGTATCTGGAAATTCTGGGACGAAAACGGAGTGCAGCAAAAAGACCAGGATTACAGCCGTTAATCAGAATTTATAGCCTACACTAAGTTCCAGCACCTCAGCCCTGGAAAGATGTGTTTTCAATCCCATCTGTATTAAATAATGATCTTTTATTGTATATCGCAGCGCCACCCGGTCCCAGATATACCCATCGGACTTTTCTTTGGTGTAAAGATAGCCCCCTAATTGGGCAACAAACGAAAGCCGTGCAAAGTTCATGATATAGGCAAAACTCAGTCCAGGCCTGATAGCCTGATATTTGATGTTCGACACAGTATCGCTGCGCTGAACTAAATTTGCCAGGGCTTCGCTGTAATACACATCCAAACCAATACCAAATTGCCGCTTCAGACTTACCGGCTTCATAAAAAATCCGCTCAGGCAATAGTAGGGATATTTCCTGCCACCCGGCCCCGCCAACTCGTTCAGTCCAAAACTGCCCATAACGGAAAACTGCCATTTTTTATCAGTGGGGGGTATCTCATTTTTTATCATCGCTGCCGGTGTTTTATTCAAACGGTAAGAAAAGCCCATATTCAGCGTGGGGATATTAATACCAAAGTTAGGCACCTTATAACATGCATTGGAAAAATGAGAGATACAAATGCCGGCCGAAAAGCCCAACCGGTCGGTTATATGCCACCTCAATTCATACCGGAGTTGTATAAAGGCATTGAAGTGCGACCCTATGGCAATGTTCCTATAGTTGGTTTCCGCATCAAATCTTTTTGTCAGATAACCTAAGCCGGCAGCTACACGAAAATACAGATTAACTTTTTTACCACGGGTAAGACAAAAGTTAATGTATGGATAAACAGCCAGAGCATGTCCCAGTTCCTTTGTATTGCCAAGCGGAGAGTAATATAAGCCAATACCTTTTAAGGGATATTTAAAAAGTTGTTCCCACAATTGTTTCCCGTGCGTTTGTTCCGACAAATTCACCTCAAAGCACGGAAAGTGACTTTGCGTAAGGTGTTGCATGGTTTTGTGATGAGGAATCACAAAACCATAATGAACCAGCGTCTCCAACCTCAGGTTTTTGGCCGTTTTCACAGGCTGTTGGGCCGCTGCAAAAACAACAGGAAACAAAAAAATAAACAGTATGGCGCCTGCTTTTCTCAAAATAAAAAATCCTCACATTCTGTACAAAGATAAAAAATAGAATTGATTACTTTTGCCGAAAACAAAATACCATGAGAGAAGAATTAAAAGCATTTGAACGATTGTTGAATATCATGGACGAACTGCGAGCCAAATGCCCCTGGGACAAATCCCAAACCATCGAATCACTGAGATATCTTACCATAGAAGAAACTTATGAATTATCCGAAGCCATCATCCGCAACGATATGGACGATGTGCGCAAAGAACTCGGTGACCTGATGCTGCATATAGTTTTTTATTCAAAAATCTCTTCCGAAAAAAATGATTTCAATATAACGGATGTGCTGAACGGCATTTGCGAAAAACTGATTGTCCGCCATCCGCATATTTATGCTGATGTTAAAGTGGCCAATGCCGATGATGTAAAAAGCAACTGGGAAAAAATAAAACTGAAAACAGGCGAAAAATCTGTACTTGCTGGCGTTCCTGCTTCGCTGCCTGCCATGGTAAAGGCATACCGCATACAGGAAAAAGTCAGTGGTGTGGGTTTCGACTGGGAAAAACGCAGTCAGGTATT
>DAOOWO010000007.1:0-20524 GCA_035371225.1 Bacteroidales bacterium
GCAGGCTGGTTTTGGTACCGCGTAATGACCACCGCCGTCACGTTAATACCCCAGTAGCGCAGGTCGTCAATGGTTTTAAAGGTATCCACATCGTAAGTGATGCCAAAATCAGCCCTTATTTTATTTCTCTCGATATCGCCTGCATGTATGCACATGATGACATCTATCTTGTCTTTGAGCAATTGCAGCAACCTCATTTTTACGTTAGGATCAAAACCTGGTAACACCCTGGCGGCATGATAATCGTAAAGTATTTTTCCACCAAACTCAAGGTAGAGTTTATCGTTGAAACGGCCCACACGCTCAAGAATGGCGGCGGTTTGCTCACGAAGGTATTTTTCATTATCGAAACCTGTTTTTATTAGCTCTTTCATTTCAGTTTTTCAACATTAAATAAAATTAAAAACGACAATATTAGTGAAATTTTTATGTCCGACTATTTTGTCGCACAAAAAAAGTATGAACATTTATTCACACCGGCAACAGCGTAATCGACGGGGAGCACAAAAACCCACTGTTCAAAAAAAATCAAAACTCACCACCTATGCTATTGGTTTTATGATTTATTTTGCTTTTTAATATCCAATTATGCCGCATACAAAATTCATCTTCGTCACTGGCGGAGTTACTTCATCATTAGGCAAAGGGATTATTTCGGCATCCCTGGCAAAACTGCTTCAGGCGCGCGGCTTTGCAGTCATCATACAAAAGTTCGATCCATATATTAACATCGACCCGGGAACACTCAACCCTTATGAACACGGAGAATGTTTTGTTACTGACGATGGCGCCGAGACCGATCTCGACCTGGGACATTACGAAAGGTTTTTGAATGTTCCCACTTCGCAGGCCAACAACGTCACCACCGGCCGTATTTATCAGTCGGTTATCAACAGGGAACGCCATGGCGACTATCTGGGGCAGACGGTTCAGGTAATCCCGCATATTACTGATGAGATTAAGTACCGGATGAAACTTCTGGCTCAAGAGCGCAAACCGGATTTTCTGATTACCGAAATAGGTGGTACGGTGGGCGATATCGAGTCGCTTCCTTTTATAGAAGCGGTACGACAGATGAAATGGGAACTGGGCGAAACCAACTGCCTGGTGGTCCACCTTACGCTTATCCCCTACCTTTCGGCAGCCGGCGAATTAAAGACCAAACCTACGCAGCATTCGGTAAAAAACCTGCTGGAACTTGGTGTCCAGCCCGATATACTGGTGTGCCGCACTGAAAGACCCCTGAACGACAACTTAAAAAATAAAATAGCGCTTTTCTGTAATGTGTCCCCTCGATCAGTCATCGAATCCATCGACACCGAAACCATTTATAATGTTCCCCTGCTGATGCATCAGGAACAGCTTGATGTTGAAGTGCTCGATAAGACTAACACTCCCCACAACAAGGAACCCGACCTGGAACGATGGAAAAATTTTCTTTTTAACCTGAAAAACACAAAGGATGAAGTTACTATTGCCCTTGTCGGTAAATATGTTGAACTAAAAGACGCCTACAAATCCATCATAGAATCCTTTATCCATGCTGGATCGGCCTTGCAATGCAAAATAAGGTTAAAGACTATACAATCCGAATATATCACTCCTGAAAATGTAGCGGGACAACTCCATGGCATACATGGTTTGCTGGTGGCTCCTGGTTTCGGATCAAGAGGTATTGAAGGAAAAATTTCCGCGATACGTCATGTGCGTGAAAACAACATCCCATTCTTTGGCATTTGCCTCGGCATGCAGTGTGCAGTGATAGAATTTGCACGCAATGTACTTTTATACGGCGATGCACACTCAACAGAGATTGACCCGGAAACGCCCCATCCTGTCATTGACCTTATGCAGGCACAGAAAAAAATCACCGACAAAGGCGGCACCATGAGACTGGGAGCTTATCCCTGCCGGATAAAAACCGGTACGCTGGTTCAGGATATCTATCATTGCCTGGACATTTCAGAAAGACACCGTCACCGTTATGAATTTAACAACGACTACCTGAAACCGTTTGAAGACGCCGGTATGATTGCCGCTGGGACAAATCCCGGCTTACATCTGGTTGAAATCATCGAATACAAAAAACATCCGTGGTTTGTCGGCGTACAGTTTCATCCCGAGTACAAGAGCACAGTTCAAAATCCTCACCCGCTGTTTGTAGCATTTGGAAAGGCTGCATTGAAATATAAGATGTCATCAAAATAAAACCTCATGCAGATTTTTGAGCATTTCGACCTGAAAAACTTCAACACTTTTGGTATTGCAGCCTATGCGCGCCAGTTCACCGAGATAAGGTGCCAGGATGATTATGCTGAGCTTATCGGATTTTATCAGGAGACAAAACTTCCTCTTTTACCATTGGGTTGCGGAAGCAACATCCTGTTCACCAAAAATTATGAAGGACTGGTTGCAAGAATTAACAGCAAGGGAATCAGAAAAATTGCCGAAGATGACAACACGGCTACCATTGATGTGGCTGCCGGAGAACTTTGGGAAGACCTGATAAAATATTGCATAAAGGAACAACTCTGCGGTCTGGAGAATCTTTCGGGCATACCCGGGCAGGCCGGCAGCAGCCCCATACAGAATATCGGGGCTTATGGCGTGGAAGTCAAAAGCTGTATCAAAGAAGTTGTTGCCTTAAGCATCGAAAATGGTGAAAAGTTACGATTTTCGAATGCTGATTGCCGGTTTGGATACCGCGACAGCATCTTCAAGAGGGAACTGAAGGGCAAAGTCATCATAACAAATGTGATATTCAGTCTTTCAAAGAAAACACAGTTCACGCTGGAATATGGCGGTGTAGCCGAAGAAGTAAAACGCATCAGCGCCGAGCCTGATCTGGCAGCCGTGAGTAAGGCCATTTGCACCATACGCGACAAAAAGATACCCAATCCAAAGGATATTGGCTCGGCCGGGAGTTTTTTCAAAAATCCGGTGATTGAAAATGAACCATTTGAACATATTATCGCCCGTTATCCTGATATGCCACACTACCCTGCGGCAGCCAACAGGCACAAACTTGCCGCTGCATGGCTCATCGACAGGTGCGGATGGAAGGGCTACCGACAGGGTGATGCCGGTGTAAACGACAAACAGCCGTTGATACTGGTAAATTACGGGCAGGCCGGTGGCGATGAAATTATACAACTGGCACATCAAATTCAGGACAGTGTATATGAAAAGTTTGGAATTTATCTTGAAACGGAAGTAAATATTCTTTGATTTCCGCTAATATTGTTCAGGAAATTTTATATATTTTTGCAAAAAATTTCCTGTGGAAATCCTAGAACATTTTCAGTTTCCCATAACAGATTCCATACTCACTTTCCTCATTATTTTTATTATCATATTTTTAGCTCCTCGTTTGCTAAAAAAGTTGCGGATTCCGGGCATTGTGGGGTTTATTCTTGCAGGCGTATTAATCGGCCCCACAGGCATGAACATCATTTCTCCGAAAAACGGGGTAGAGATGTTTTCGTCCTTCGGGCTTTTGTATATAATGTTTCTGGTTGGATTGGAAATAGATATGGTGGATTTCAAAAAACATCGCTCCAGAAGCATTGTTTTTGGCATACTAACGTTTTTTATACCGATTTTACTCGGCTTTGTAATAACCTATTATGTCATAAAATTAGACTTTTTAGCCTCGTTATTGGTTTCCAGCATGTTTTCAACGCATACCATGGTTTCATATCCCATAGCTTCGCGCCTGGGCATCACCAAAAACAAGGTTATCAATACGGTAGTTGGCGGAACGATTATCACCGATACGGCAGTGCTGCTGCTGTTAGCCATAATTGTCAAAGTTTTTCAGGGTACGCTGGATACCGGTTTCTGGATCGTACTATTTGGGTATCTGGCAATTTTCATGGTCATCATGCTATGGATAGTGCCCGCTGTTAGTCGTTGGTTTTTCAAACATCTTGAAGGAGACGGTGGCGGTCAATACATCTACCTCTTGTGCGCACTTTTCGCTTCAGCTTTTTTGGCTGAGGCCGCAGGTATTGAACCCATGATCGGAGCATTTATGGCAGGCATCGCACTCAATTCGCTGATTCCATCCACATCCGTGCTAATGAACAGAACAGTGTTTATCGGCAACACCATCTTCATACCTTTTTTTCTGATCAGTGTAGGGATGATTGTGGATCTTAACGTATTACTGACCGGCACGGAAGCTTTAATCTTCGCAGGTATTTTAGTTCTTACCGCTGAAGTAACAAAATTTCTTGCTGCATTTTTCACTCAGAAAATATATGGATTCACACCAATCGAAAGAAACGTCCTTTTCGGTTTGAGCAGTTCGCACGCCGCAGCAACCATTGCCCTAATTTTGGTTGGCTACAACCTGGGCATCCTGAATATTGATGTGCTCAACGGAACAGTAATTGTAATATTCATAAGCTGCCTGATCAGCTCTTTTGTAACAGAAAATGCAGGAAAAAAACTGGCACGTATCGAAAAAAACAGGCCTACGGAAGAAGACCATTTCCAGCAAAGAATACTTGTTTCCGTTTCAAATCCGGAAACAATGCAATCGTTGATAAATTTCGCTTTGCTTGTCAAAAGCGACCGTACGAAAGAACCTTTGTATGTGTTGAATGTCTTTACCGGCAATCCGGATACCGATGAATCACGTTATGAAATCATGGTAAAAAACAGGCAAATAGGAAGTGTTTTAGGTTATGCTATTCCCGATGACAAGGCAGCCCGCCTTGTTTCTCGCATAGATGTTAATGTGGCAAACGGCATCAACCGCGCTATCAAGGAGTTGATGATTACAAAAATTATCATTGGCTGGAATGGACAACCCACCACGATATTGAATCTTTTTGGAGGTATTGTTGAAAATATTCTTCCCAAAAACAACCAGATGGTGTTTGTTGTAAAAATCATTCACCCACTGGGATATCACAAACGCATTGTACTGGTAGTGCCGCCCAATGCAGAATTTGAACCCGGATATAAAAAGTGGGTACACCAGGTATCGGCCATTGCAAAAGAACTTACAGCCAAAGTACTGATTTTTGCGAATGCCGAAACCACAGCACATTTAAAAAAAGATTTCGACGGATCGAAAGCCACAGCCGTACATTATGTAAAATTTGATGATTACGACAACATGAAAGCACTGCAGGATCACCTGAGCGAAACCGACCTTCTGTTTTGGATCAGCGCCCGTGAAAAAACCATCTCGCACAATGGCTTTCTGGCTGCGCTGCCCCGACAACTCTCAAAAAACTTTATCAAATACAGTTTTGTGATTATTTACCCCGAACAGTATTCCGTGAAGTATCAAAATTTAAACCTTAGTATCGACGGCCTTCACGCCTCTCCTATTATGGAAAATATTGAAAGATATTCCAATACCAAGAAATTTATTAAACGACTTTTCAAGAGAAAAGCATAATAATGGCACTCTTCCCCAATTTCAAAACAGGATACAAATCATACGGCGAAGCACATCGGCTCATTGTAAAGAACCGTCTGTGGGGATATGTATTTCTTCCTGCCATTATCAATATCATCATATTATTTCTGGTAATCTTTTTCGGGTGGAAATACATTGGCCTGTTTACTGAATGGATATTAAATACTACCGGGTTATCCGATAATCCCACAGGATTTTTCAGGTACCTCATAATATTTTTCAAATGGTTGTTTAAGATTGGTTTGTATGTCTTGTTATTTATTTTTTATTTTTCGGTGTATCGCTATGTAGTGCTTGCCATTCTGTCGCCTGCTCTGGCACTGCTTTCGGAGAAAACTGAAAAAATTATTACGGGCGCCAATTATCCCTTCCGTCTGTGGCAGTTTATGAAGGACATCCGGCGCGGTATCCTCATTGTTATCCGCAACTTTTTCATTGAGATGGGATTTATGGTAGTTTTTTTCTTTCTGAGTTACATCCCCTTAGTAGGATGGATAAGCCCGTTCATTATGTTTTTTATCACTTGTTATTTCTATGGTTTTTCGATGATAGATTATTCAAACGAACGTTATAAATACAACATACGGGAAAGTGTTTTGTTTGTGCGCAAAAATCGTGGGATGTCCATAGCCAATGGCATGCTATTCTATTTATTCTTTTTCTTTGTGCCGGTGGTAGGTTTTATCTTTGCTCCTGCCTCCTCGGTTGTTGCGGCTACAATTGCTGTGAACAAAGTCAGGAATATTAATTTGCCCGGCATTTCAGGCCCCGTGTTAGCTGCCTGAACAGCAAAATAGACATGGTAAGCAAACAAATAGCTTTCAAAAAATCCTCTTCATAGAATTTATGAAAAGCCCTAAACTCGACTCTCTGTATGGTATTGAATGAATTTTTGCTGCAGGAGTGAAAATTTTATGCAACATTCAAATTTTATTTTGCGATTTGCTGTCTGCAGAAACTACAGTTTAAACTATCAACAATCTGATAAACATAAACCTTTTATCCCCGGCAGAATCAAAGGATTTTTTCGATCCTCATACCAAACCATTTTTGTACATTTGCGTACTTTACCAAAAATGAAAAATTTACTTGTTTTTTTTCTGGCCATATATGCCAGTTTAGCTTTTGCACAGGATACCGTGCGCATAATGCATTACAACCTGATGTATTATAATACAAATACTGGATTTTGCAATCAGGAAAATAATTCTGTATCCAGAAAAGACAGTTGTCTGAGAAAAATAATTCAATATGTAAAACCCGACATATTTACTGCCAACGAAATTGGCAACAACGAAATATCACATCAGCGGCTGCTCGACAGTGTATTGAATACTGGCGGATTGAACAACTATAAAAAAGGTCAGGTTTCAGACAACGGCGGCAGCATTATTTCAAATGGTATATTTTATAATGCTGATAAATTTACCTTAAAAAAACAAATCAACGTGCCTACTTTCACCACCCGGGATATCAACTTGTATGAATTTTATTTCAACGCTTTTGGTTTGGAATCAGGCGCATTGGATACGGCCTTCCTGACCTGCATTGTAGTGCACCTGGAGCCAAGTATCACAAGTACAAGCCTAAGAGCCCAGCAAGTTGCAGTATTGATGAACTACCTGGATTCAGTTAATACAAAAGCAAATTATCTGCTTATGGGCGATTTTAATGTATATGCCGACACCGAAACCTGTTACCGCATGCTGATCACGCCCGACAACGCTGACTTTACTTTTTACGATCCCATTGATATGCCGGGATTATGGAGTGTTGAGGATGATTTTCGCTTTTACCACACACAATCTACCCATGCGCTGCAGGATGGATGTTTTGCGTATGGTGGCATGGACGACCGCTTTGATTTTATTCTGCAAAGCGAATACATACAAAACGGAACCCGGCATTACCAATACCTGAACAATTCCTATACAACGGCGGGACAGGATGGCAATCATTTCAACAAGGCTATTAACGATGGCCCCAACAGCAGCGCTCCGGCGGACATCATTGAAGCTTTGTTCAATATGTCGGACCACTTACCGGTATATATGGACCTTGTGGTGGATCAAACTGCCAGTCTGGATGTACCTGAAGTTTTTGATATGGTATTCCCCAATCCCGTAACCGACATCCTTCACCTGAACGTGGTGCTCGATAAGCCCTCCCAATTAGATTTTGCCATTACAAACACGCTAAGTCAGGAAGTTTTTTTCTTTAGCACCACCACAACCAGAACTACAGCTTCTTTTGAATTTCCGGTTGATTTTCTGAACCAGGGAATATACTTTCTCACCATGTACAACGGTATCAACATGCCTATAACAAAAAAATTCATGAAAAAATAAAATCCCGCCGAAGTACCGGAAATCCTATTTATTCCTTATTATTTGTTCAATTTGCATAATTCATCCAACTTCACCTTTGATAATTTCTGTACCTTTGCATAACTGTTTCCCAATGAAAAAAATAATACTATTCTTTCTTGCCATTACAGCAACCACCTGCTACGCGCAGGACACCATCAGGGTTATGCACTACAACCTGATGTATTATTACCGCACCAGCACTTACTGCACTACGACCAATAATCCTACGGCAACAAAAGATAATTGTCTGAAAAAAATCGTAAAATATGTCAATCCGGATATTTTCACCGCCAATGAGGTGAACCCTGTTACAGCCACCCACCAGCACGTGCTCGACGACATCCTGAATACGGATGGTGTAACACACTACAAAAGAGGCGCCATGAGCAACAATTCGGGATCGGATTTGTCGAATGCCATGTTTTATAATTCCGACAAGCTCGTATTAAAATCGCAAAATAATATTTATACCAGCGTAAGAGATATCAATATATATAATTTTTATTATAAAGCATGGAATATTGCAACTACTGACACCGCTTACCTTACATGCATCGTTGTCCATCTTAAAGCCGGCAGCACGGTATCCGACTCTACCTTGAGAATTTCGCAGTCGAACACCATCATGAACTACCTCAACACCCTGAACAAAAAAGCTAATTATCTGCTCATGGGCGACTTTAATACCCGTACCGCCGACGAGCAGTGTTTCCAGAATTTCATCAATCATTCCAATATCGATATCCGTTTTTATGATCCCAAGAATATGATTGGAGATTGGTATAACAACCCTACATATAGCAGCCTCCACACACAATCTACCCACACATCCTCCGAAGGTTGTTTTTCCACCGGAGGTATGGACGACCGCTTTGATTTTATTTTGCAAAGTGAATTTATTAAAAACGGCACCGATCACATTCACTACATCAATGGTAGTTATCAAGCCATTGGTAACGACGGAAATCACCGTAATTATGCCATCAATTACGGAACAAACAACAGCGCACCTTCCGAAATTATTGATGCGCTATATGATATGTCCGATCATCTGCCGGTAGTAATGGATCTCAATGTTGATCAAAACGCGGTGGGTATTGGCCAATCCCTGGCGGACAACACGGAGTTTTCTTTTACAAATCCCGTTACTGACATCCTGAGGTTATCACTTTTAACAGCGCCCGGTTCGCATATTGAAATCAGCATCAGCAACCTGCCCGGACAGACTGTGTTCTACCGTGAATACTCTACATCAGGAATAAACACCTCTTATGAAATTCCTGTCAATTTCCTGTCAAAGGGATTTTACCTGCTCAAAGTTGCCGACGGAAGAAATAGACCGGTGGTAAAAAAATTTGTCAAAAATTAGTTTTTTACTGCAGCCGATTACATTAAACCAGTACGCAAGCATTGCAGGCATTAATTGATAGGTTCCTCTGAGATATCTCTTGCTTTTTGGGGGAATTTTCATTATATTTGCATATAAAACAATTGCCAATGCTATTGCAAAATCAAATATATAAAGATTTGGTTTTATGTGTATTGCCCACGAGCTACTCTGTGCAGATCATTTCATGTAATTACTGCATATCTTCATTATATTTTCTTCATTTAACATTAAAATCAGGGAGGTAAAAAATGAACCCAAAACCACATTTAGTTATCACCATCAGCCGTGAGCTGGGCTGTGGGGGTGGATACATCGGGCAGCAAATAGCCAAAAAAATGAACATGTATTATGCCGATCATGAAATCATTACCAAAGCTGCCGAACAACTTTCAGCCATAGAATCAGAAGTGGCCATGCACGATGAAAAAATGGAATCTTTCTGGAAATCGTTCTGGATTTACAGCGGCGGAATGTCGGATGCCTATATCCCTTTTCCGCATAAGTTTCCGCCAACCTCTTATGATGTGTTCAACGCCGAAGCCGAAGTCATTAAACATATTGCCCAAGAGAGAGCTTCGGTAATTATTGGCAGGTGCGGCTTTTACGTGCTCCGGAATTACCCTAACCGTGTTAGCATTTTTCTACATGCCAGTGCCAGTTTCAGGGCAAAAAGAGTAGAGGAACTTTACCATATTGATGCAGATGAAGCCGCAAAAATTATCGCCATTTCGGATAAAGAAAGAGGGCAATACATCAGTAATTTCAGCGGTATCGCATGGCCGGATGCACGGCAGTTCAATCTTTGCATAGATACAGAAAAAACAGGTATTGATAGAAGTGTTGATCTGATAATGGAATATATAAAAAACTTTTGAACCAGGCCACATCCAAAAATAATACCGTGAAAATATCATTATGATTTTTCACAGATTAAGCATAAATAATTGGTATAAAAAATACCCGCCATTAAACATTACGGCCACTGGATTTCACTATAGTTTTTCAAAGAGATGTATTGTCAACCATGAACTATTTGATGAAAATTCATTAAATTTGCTCAACTTTTACCACCCGGCAAAACTGAAAAAAGAACCCGGCCTGTATATAAAAATCAAAGACTTTTCATTATGATAAAGTTAGTTTTTTTCTTGTGTTTGTCGATTATCCCGTTCATCAGTCTGCATGCCCAACATGCGCTGACATACGACAACAACTCATACCTGGATGCCGACCAGCAGCCGTTTATCTTAGCCGACACAGTAAGAGAAGGCAATGCCGGGCAGGATCAGGTGTGGGACTTCAGCATGCTGTCGGCAACTGGTGAAATGACCAGTTATATGTTCTCTTCCCGTAACTACCCCGGCAGTTCTTTGTTTCCCGAAGCCAATATGGTGCTGCGCGAAAAAAATATGGACTATTTTTTCAAAGTCAGCCCATTAGGTATGGCAGAATATGGTCATTCTACCGAAGCATTCACGGTGATTTACGACACACCTATCGTGAAATTTCCTTTTCCTTTTACTTATGGCTCCGCTATTAACGGCATTTTCTCAGGTAAACAAATCATCAACAATCAAACCACAGCCGTTACCGGCACTTATTCTACTCTGGCCGACGGATGTGGCACACTGATACTGCCAGGAAACGTAAAAATACCCAATGTTTTAAGGGTTAAATTTGTCAGACAAAGCAACAACAGCCCGTCGGCCTCCATAGCCTACCGCTGGTATGCACAAAATGCCGATCCTGTTGTCAGGTATCCGCTGCTGACCATTATTGTTATAAAAACAGGCTCAACAGTCAGCGTGCATACGGTGGCCTATTATTCATACGCTTACCAGTATTCTCAAAATCAGGCCAACATTTACAAACCGGAAGTTCCGGGCGAATACCTGTCGGATGTTGCCGGAAAATTCAGCTTAAAAATATCTCCCAACCCCTTTGTTGATAAAGCGCAGATAGAATATTCCCTTCCCGAAGAATCCACGGTAGCCATCCAGATTTATGATAACACCGGCCGCATGCTGGAACAACTCTCCGAAGGTAAAAAACCGGCAGGAACACACAGCGTAGCCTTTACTGGTAAAGGCCAGTTTGTTTATTTTGTCCGCATCGTGGTAAATGACAAAATCATCTGTTCGAAAAAAATCATTCAGATGAAATAATACCTGCCAAAAACACACAATAAAACAAGAAATCAAGATAAGTAGTTCCCATAGCAACATGCACCGCAGGCTAACCATAGCAGCTATTTCATACGCCAACACTTTTCCGTTTGTTTATGGTATTGAAAACTCTGGAATGATTGACAATTACCAGTTGCTGATGTTCCCGCCGGCTGGATGTGCCGCCAGTTTTGCCTCCGGAGATGCCGATATCGCCCTGGTGCCCGTTGGCGCGCTGCCAACGCTAAGCGGATACAGAATCATTCCGGATTACTGTATTGGTGCGGTAAAAGAAGTGAAGACCGTGCTGTTGTTAAGCAATAAAAAAATCAAAGATATCCTGTCTGTTGGCCTGGATCATGAATCAGCAACATCTGTGAGGCTTGTCAAAATATTTGCCCGGCACCACTGGCATATACAACCGACCTGGCAGCCCATGGAGGTCGCTAAGCCGGAGAACTATCCGAAAACCGATGCCATCCTTGCTATTGGGGATAAAGCTATCATGCTGGAAAAAAAATATTTGTTCAAAACAGACCTTGCTGCCGAATGGCGGAATTTTACCGGACTACCCTTTGTATTTGCTGTGTGGGTTTGCCGTCAGGAACTCTCACCCGCTACAGTAGATAAATTTTCGTCAGCCCTACAATATGGTATTGATAACATCAATAAGGTGGTGAAAAAATACAAAACATGGCTTGCACCGAATTTCGACCTGGAAGCATACTATAAACACAACATCGGCTATCACCTTGACCAAGAGAAAAAAGAGTCCTTGCAGAAATTTCTTAATTTTGTTGCTGAAACAGTTTAAATGAGGCATCCTTTATGAAGCGGGCTAACATAGTCAACTATTGAACTAATCCTTTGATATCACGAATAAATCCTAAAAAACTTCAAGACAAAAAAGATCTATGACAGTCTTTCAAAGCAACGAAAAATCTGACCACAAAAAAACGGCTCATCTGTTTCCTGCTTTTGTTCCCGAATATCTGGGAATTGAGACTTCCGTTATCGAAAGCTACGGAATCAAGCTGCAGCCATATCTCGACAGAGCTTCCGTACTTACCGGAGAAAACCTCCGGGATTTTGACATCATACACAACAAACTCCTTGGTGACCAATTAAAATCACAATACATCACCTACATTATCAGTTGCTGCATTTCGGATCTTTTACATGAAAAAAAAATACTGCCGGATTATATCAGCTCATACAGCATGGGCATTTATGCAGCATTTTACCATTGCGGTTCCATTGATTTCGGTACGGGGCTGCAGATGATAACAACGGCCTTCAACGCCATCGAAAATAGTCTGCCTGCACATCCGCAATCGATGTGTGCTATTGGAGGGCTGAACAGAAAAGACATCCTGGAAATCATGCAGCCATTCATTGATGATGTTTACATCATTAACCAGAACAGCGAGTATTCATTCCTGCTATCAGGAAAGTACAACAGTCTCGAACACATATTGCAAGATGCCGTAAAAATGGGTGCCCTGCAAACCCGTATGCTGCCGGTAACACATCCTTATCATTCACCTTTGCTTAAAAACGCATCGGCTGTTTTTAATAAAGCAGTACAAAAAATGAACATTGGCGTAAACACGCTGCCCTATGTTTCGGCCATCACTCAAAAAACTATTACCAGTCTGGAAGACATCATTACAGAACTTACCTGTAATATTTTTCATGAATTCCATTGGCACAAGACTTTTTTGTTTCTGCTGGACAACGGCACGGATACCTTTATTGAATGCGGAGCCGGCGACAGTCTTTACAGATTAGGCAAATTTATTGAAGGCGATTTCAAGATTATCACTTTAAAAAAGATTCATAAAATATGCTGACGACAAAAGAAGATATTGTAGATTTTATCCGGAAAAATCCTCTGGCCTTTGTGGCAACAGCCGATGGAAGTCAACCCCGTGTGCGCGGCATTATGATACATGATGTGGATGATAAGGGTATTATTTTAACTACCGGAAAAAATAAAGATTTCTACAAACAGTTGACAACCAATCCCGGGGTGGAATTGTGCTTTTATGCGAACAATACTCAGGTTCGCGTTACCGGAGTGGCTGTTGAGGCCGATGATGAACTTGAACTAAAAAAGGAGATAGTGTCTACGCGACCGTTTATGCAGCCATGGATAGAAATGGCCGGTTACGGGATTATGGGGCTTTTCAGGATAAGTCAATGCAAGGCTACTGTGTGGAGCTCTGAATCTCCGATGGCCCGAAAACGCTTTGTGGATTTATTCGCCTGAACAGCGAAAAATCGTACCTTTACAAAAAATACACTGCTTTGAAATTTAATGAATTTGGTTTTGACCCCCGCCTGCTCGAAGGCATAGATGCTTTAGGCTTTCAGACCGCTACCCCGATACAGGAAAAAGCTATTCCTTTGATTATGCAGGGACGGGATATTATAGGTTCGGCCCAGACGGGAACAGGTAAAACAGCGGCTTTCCTGCTGCCTATCATCCATAAAATTATTACCAGCGAACACCACGACCATATAAAAGCGATGATCATCGTACCCACCCGTGAGCTGGCTACACAGATAGATCAACAGATGGAGGGCTTTTCATACTTTACTTCTGTAAGCTCCATTGCGGTGTATGGCGGCACTGACGGCATTTCTTTCGGCAACGAAAAACAGTCGCTCACCGAAGGTGTTGATGTGGTGATATGTACTCCCGGACGCATGATTGCCCACCTGAATCAGGGTTATGTAGACCTTTCGCATTTAAAATACCTGATTTTGGATGAAGCTGACCGAATGCTTGACATGGGCTTTTACGACGACATCATGCAGATTATCTCCTATATGCCCAAAAACAGGCAAAACCTGATGTTTTCGGCTACCATGCCCGAGCAAATACGGCAACTGGCAAGAAAAATACTCCATGAGCCCGAGGAAGTCAGCATAGCCCTGGCCAAACCATCGGAAAAGGTGCTGCAACTGGCCTATGTAATTTACCGTTCACAGAAAGTTCCTTTGGTACGGCATCTGCTTGCCTCCGAAAAATTGGGATCGGTACTTGTATTTTGTTCCACAAAAATAAGTGCCAAAGAACTTTGCCGGGAATTAAAACAAAAAGGAATCAAAGCAGAAGATATCCATTCCGACCTGGACCAGAAAAGCCGTGAACAGGTGTTGCTCGATTTCCGGAACCGCAAGCTGAATGTGCTGGTTGCCACTGATATTTTATCCCGCGGCATCGATGTGGAAGATATCGACATGGTGATCAATTATGACGTCCCGAACGACGGCGAAGACTATATCCACCGCATAGGCCGCACGGCCCGTGCAGAAGCTGACGGCATTGCCATAACGCTCATCAGCCCGGAGGAACAGCAAAAATTTGGTGAAATTGAAAAGCTCCTTGGCGAGGAAGTCCACAAAAGTGTTGTGCCTCAGATTTTCGGCGAATGTCCTTTGTATGAACCAAAAAAGAACAGGCCCAAACCCCGCTTTGACAACAGAAAACCCGGAAGGAATAACAGGGGGAGGAAAGCTTAGGATTGTGATGAATACGGGGTTCCTGGGAATGTATCTATAACGAGCGGTGGATGCTTTAGTGCCGCACTTTATTTTCCTTTCCTGTCAAGATTTCCATAACTTTCAAATTTGTCCGATATTTTCAAGTTGTCCCGGCTGCGGCATTAAAGCAGACACAAGTTACCATCAGTTTATTTTATGTTTTAATTTCATTTTGACTAATGTTTTATTATATATTACTAATTGTTGTCACCAGAAAAACCGTTTTATAAAACGTCCAAGTTGATAAAAAGATAGTCCAAATAATGAATAAGTAAGACCAAGTATACCACAAAGAATTATTTCAACAGTTGAATCAGCATAAAATTTTAACAAAAGTGAAAAACAAATTATAAAAATTGACAATCCAATTGCGAGTGTCCAAATTGTCCTACGTTTTCTTTCTTCTTCCCTATCTTCTTCCTTGAGAAGCTTTACAGACTTATGTAAAACACTTACGACGACTTGTGGTTTTAGTCCTTTGAAATTTTCTACAAGTAAATGAAGTGTTATAGATGTATGTCTATTAAAAACTGGTAAATGAAATTTTTTATTTGCCATTACAAAACTAATTTCATTCATTAATTGTTGAGGTATTTCATGGTCTGGATTTAAATTACGGGCATCTATGTTTTGTTGATTCCTTGCTAAAACATCTGAGAAATAATTAAAATAGTCTTTGTCAAGAAGAATTGCATTTCCAATTTCATTGTAAGATCCCCTTACAGCTAAAAACTGACTTTCATTGTCTGTCCAAATGTCAACATTAATATTGTCGATATCCTTATTGCTGTCATTTTTGATTTCAACAGTAACAAAACTTAAATGCTTTACAATTCTTTTGTTATGAAAAACCGCAATGTCACCCCAATATTCGTTTTGAGAAGTTGTCGCTAATGGTTGAAAGAATAGCTTATACTTTAGAAATATTATTTTGTTTTTAAACTTTTCAAAGTATATTCCTATTATAACACAAATAAGTCCTGTCACGATTAAACTAACAGTCGCAGGAATAATTTTTTCGAAAAAGTCAGGGTCAATTTGTGGATCCATTGTAATATTGTTTTAGGTTTGTGTATATATATTAAATTGCCGGTAACGGTTTGGCGGTATGAAAAGTTGCCGATTGCGGCTATTTCTATCAAGTTACACAAAAGTTTAAGCGGACTACAACCCTTGAATAACCTACTGTCCCGGCAATTTTTTATACCGCTTGTTGGCGGTAGTTATTTTTTTGTCTATTGCTCTAACAATATTTATAAGGAATACTCTCACATCCCTAATTGTTTGTTTGTCAATTGGAGATTTCTCGTTTGTAACGGGATTCATATCTGCCTCATGAGCAATTTTATTACGTCTATGTACAATAAGACCAAGTTCTTTAACAATATCATCTTCATTCATTTTCATATCTATTGAAATCTTCTTCCAGACAGACTTAAAAGATATAATCGATAGTGCTCTCTCGACATTACTAGGTGCTTGGTAGGAATGTTTTGAGTTTACTTTTCTTATTTCATTGTCCAGAAGTTGTCGCCTAATCTGATCGTCAGATGCGGAAAGTAAAATATTTACTGCCTTCAATGATATTGCAAATTGGTCAAAATCTTTGTTTGTCTTATTTTTTCCATCAAATATACTAAGCATGCCTTCTCTGACAATATCATGAATGTAGTAATCAAAAGCACTTACAAGTAAAACAAATTCTGCACGAAGTATCTCAGATATATCTATCGCAGGCACCTGAACTTCAAAATAAGTATGGATGCTGTCAATTGTATCAATGCTTTCTACATTTCTTAAAAATTGGTTTAATGGGGCATTTATCATGTTGTAAGTGTAATTATTTTTTCTGCCATATTTTCATAAAGAATTTTGAACCAGAATAATGTCTTTTTTTGGCCTTCGTTAAAAAGCTTAGCTTTGTTGGGATCTAATTCATAAATCGGCAACCCCAACCTGTTAGAAATTGCAATTAACTTGTTAAAGTTTGAAATTTCACCAATACAGTACTTGTCAATAGGTCTTTGGCTTTTCAGTTTATTGCTTAAAAGTGATGAAGATTCATATTTAGAATTGGGAAGCAACATATTCTCCTTGTCGAGGCTTGGAATTAATTCGGAAATAACAGTTTCACTTATTTTATTCATCATGACCTCAAATGAATAAGATGGTTTACCAGCACTAAGATTAAAATCATTAATAGTATAACCTAAAAATTTTGTAGTTTGATTTGGCAAGGGATACTCTGCATCTGAAAAGATCGGCCTTGCAGATTTTGCCCATTTCTCCCAATTCGGTAATACACGAGATAATGACTTTACAGCCATCAATGAAAAGAGATCTGGGGATGTTGGAACAACGAAGTAATCTGAGGATACGAAAATATCCTGATTAATAGCACTCAAGCTCGGATTAAGATCAATGAGTATATATTCAGCATTGCATTTTATTGCTGTTTTCTCAATTAAATAATTAAATGCACCTGGAAGATTCTTCAAAGTGCCTAATGCATTAGAAAGCTGAAATGATACACCAAGCGAAACCTCATATTCCGTTAAATCAAGATGCCCAGGCAGCAAGAAAAGATATGGATTTCGCTTGACAGTAACAGCATTTATACCCTCAATTAATTTCGGCTTTGCCTTAAATGCAGGTTCAAGAGCATCTTTAATATTGTTAAGATCACCTTTCTCAAAATGCATTTCATATTCCTTTTGACCAATTGAATATAGAGTCAAATTACATTGAGAATCGGCATCAACTAAAAGAGTCCTTTTCCCTTTTCTAGCTAACATCCATCCTAAATTGAAGGCTGTGGTCGTTTTACTTACTCCTCCTTTGTGGTTAAAAATTGCTACTTTCTTTATCATATTTTTTTAATTTAAGTTTGTTCTTTCTATTAATTACCGCCAACAACTGGGCTTACCGTATTACTGTTATTTTTACTATAGTTTTGTCGTGGCAGTTATCCATTTTTACGCTCATAAATACCTTAAAGTAAGTATATTAATTTGCTGTTCCAATTGCGCTTTCCATCAATCATAAAAACCTTCTAAATATTTTGTCAAATATAAATACAATAGATTGAAAAACAAAAATCTTAACATTATTTTTTAAAAGGAGACTTAATTGGAGTTTGTCCTTTCTGGACTTGCACAATATAACGTGATGGATGACAATTTACTCCTTAATCAATTTTTTATTCAGGGTCAAGTCCTTGCCAATCATTTTAATCAGATAGACACCCTGTGTCAGCAACCCTATGTCAATTTCGTTCAAGCCCATGTTCATTTCTTTTTGCAGCACACAGGCTCCCGCCATATTGTATATTTGCAACCTGAAATCCGGCTCACCGCCGATACTAACAAATAATTTGTCCGTCGACGGATTGGGATAAATCTGAATGTCCACATGGGCTTTGTTTTCGTAGACACTTGTAGTCACCTCATCCATGATGCAACGTATACAGAACCCGCTGGTCCGGTATGTGGCGTTGTTGCTGGATCGGCTGATCCTCGAATTATCATAATTCAGGTTACGTTTCCAGACATTGCTTGTGTCGCCTGTTTTGGGCGACCACCAGTAACCATAGTTTTCAATGTACATAAACACGCCATAGAGGTTTCGATAACCGCCCGGGAGCGCCGTGAATCCGATACTGTTGGTGGCGCCTGTATTTGGGCTGGTCCAGTGCATAGTTCCGGTTTCCTTAAGCTTGCCGCCAATATCCGTTCCTGACCAGCCAATAGCTGTTGTATCTACAGAATTATCAAGATATTTTGCAAGGATATTCCAATCAGCATCAGTAGGAACATGCCAGCCCAGGGGACAGATTTGGTGTGGATCGGTTGCAGCATACCAGTTATAGAGTTTTCCATAGATTGCACTATTGAGTGTCGAATTATCATAGTCGCACCAGGCGGAAGTGCTGAGGTACCTCCAGGAATTAGTGTTTGCCACATTCGGGATGTCTGTGCCGTCCCGGAATTTAGTTGTCGTTAAATTTTCTCTCATCCAGGTCTGCATCCCAACAGTTACGGTATTATAAACATTCCCATCAATATCGGTCACGGTTTGTGCCTGATTTTTAAAAGTAAAAAATGCAAGGCCTACAAATAGTAGTACTGTCTTTTTCATATTTTCTTGTATAGGCATTAAAATTAGCTTGTCCGGTTGGCGCTATTTTATACCAAAGTGAATTTGTAGATAGTCCAAAGACGTACTACAAATTCTTACTTTGGTTATGCCGATAGAAAAATAAATAGTACAAACAATTGAAATGAAGTTTGGACTATATTATTTTTCAAATCGGTATTACAAGTTCTTCGGTATTCAATCAATCCATTCCTGCACCTGCAAATACCTGGAGCCTGGTATATTAAATTTCCGCACCCTATCCGTTTGTAAATAATTATAAAAACATATTATACCAAAGTGAATTTGTAGATAGTCCAAAGACGTACTACAAATTCTTACTTTGGTTATGCCGATAGAAAAATAAATAGTACAAACAATTGAAATGAAGTTTGGACTATATTATTTTTCAAATCGGTATTAAATACTTTATGTTTTGACAAAAATAAATACAATAAACTGAAATTCAAAAATTATTACTTGATTTTATCCTTGCTAAATCGTGGGTTTCACTTTGGCACCAGCCCGATCAAACGGGTTTTACTGCGTTCGGAGAAATTTTTATGCTCACAGGGGCTCCTGTGTGAATATCCATGCTTTTCATGTCATCATTTGTGACTCTTACAAAAAAGTTGACCCCGGCATTTACCACCACACTGAAAAACTCCGGTGAAGGAATGATGTCGGTAACTTCTCCAACAAAAACATTGTATTCCTCCCACCCATCCTGCTGAAGAAATTTTATCTCATCTTCCCGGATAAAAACCGAAGCACCAGGAGAACAAGGTTCCGATGAGTATAAATGAATACCCTCTTGGATGGTAATACAGCAAAGGCCTTCAAGGCTTTCCGATTCGATGCAGGTGAAAAAATTTCTGATGCCGGTCAACGCCGACACGAAACGGCTTGCGGGGTTTCTGAACACTCCTGCCGGAGGCCCTGTCTGCTCAATCTTTCCAGAGTTAATGATGGTAAGGGTATCCGCCAGCGAATAGGCTTCATTAAAATCATGGGTTACGTGTATGATCGTCTGTCCTGCTTCATGCAATTTTTTCAGCAACCTGATCATATCATACTGTATCAGCACATCCAGTGATGATAAAGGTTCATCCAGCAATAAAACCGTTGGCTCCATAGCCAGCGTCCTTGCCAGCGCCACCCTCCTGATTTCGCCGCCCGAAAGCCCGGATGGTTTGCGGTTCAGCAGGCCGGCAATGTTCATTGTTTCCGCCCATTTTAATACCCTTGACCGCACTTCATTTGTTGAATATCCCTTGCCGTGAAAAGAATATGCAATATTTTTTTCCACGCTCAGATGAGGAAATATTGCATTATCCTGAAAAACCAGCCCTACCCCGCGCTTGTTGGCTTTTACATGGGTTAGTTCCCTGCCATTGATAACTATGCTGCCGCTGTCAGGATTCCGAAGGCCGGCGATAATCTCGAGCAGCATGGTCTTGCCTGCGCCCGAAACCCC
>DAOOWO010000008.1:0-20021 GCA_035371225.1 Bacteroidales bacterium
CTTTTCGCTAATTTAGCCTCATGAATTTAGTTGCGTTTGGTAGTTGAATCTGCGACGTTTCTTTAAAAACTTGATAATTTTGGTGTTGTTATAAATTTTTATACTTTTGTAAATTCAGTGTACAATAATTTATTGTAAAATAATGAAAAAAACAATTACCATCCTGTTGTTAATCACCTTGTTTGCTGGCACTGTTATGGCCCAGCAAAGAAGAACTTTCGGCAAATATGACTGGCGAAAAGACCGACACAAAGTATACCTTGCCCTGGGCGCCTCAGAGTTTTATGGTGACTTTGGCGGCTTAAACAAGATAGGTTCTGAAACATTCAGCCTGAGGGATTTTGATATTCAGGCCGTACGTCCGGCGGTGCAGGTAGGTTATATTTACCGTTTTTCCAAATTTTTTGCCTCACGATCTTCCTTTGATTATATCTGGCTGAGCGGAAACGACAAATGGACAAAAGAAACTTTCCGCCGAAACCGAAATCTGAATTTTCGAACAGCAACCTATGGACTGTCCTCATCCATCGTATTTCTTTATGACTTCCGGCAGAAAACCAGGTTTTCCGGTTTGCACCGCACCAGGTCACTTTCACGCGGTGGTTTAAGGGAAATGGTGTACACCCCTTATATACAGGCAGGTATAGGTGGTTTTTATTTTAATTCAAAAGGAAAATACAATGGCGAATGGCATCAGCTAAAACCCCTGTGCACCGAAGGACAAACACTGGTACCAACAAGAAAAAAATATTCCTCTGTTCAGTTGGCTATACCCCTGGGAGTAGGCTTCAGGATAAAGATTTCCAAAGAATGGGAAATAGGCCTTGAATACAGCCAGTGGATTACTTTTACCGATTATATTGATGATTGCAGTACAACATATTTCGATGAAAATGCGTTATTACAGCAAAAAGGACAATTAGCAGCAGATATGGCAAATCCCGCAGTTGATGATCAGGTTGGAATGCCTTTGTACCCCAGCACAAGGCCGGGACAACAAAGAGGCGACCCCAGGGATAATGACCACATGATAGGTTTGTTCTTTACTGTATGCTACTCAATAACAGAGGGATACACCCCAAAATTAAGATTTTAATGTTTTATGAAAAAAAGTCTCCTGCTTGTTTTTTTATCGTTTTTTCTTGTTTGCGGACTTAAAGGCCAGGAATTTTACCGTTCTGAAGTCGGACTGTTTGTTGGCGGTTCTTATTATCTTGGCGACCTCAACCCTTCCAAACACTTTTTACAGACAAAATTTGCCGGCGGCGTTATATACCGCTATAATATGACACCCCGATGGGCATTGAAAATTAATGCACTGCTCGGCGGCTTGGAAGCCAGCGACGCCGTGTCCAAAGCAAATATCGACCGGAATCTTAGTTTTAAATCTTATATATTTGATTTTTCCACTCAGATAGAATTTAACTTTTTACAATACATTCCCGGAAATAAAAAATACTTCATTTCCCCATACATTTTTGTCGGAGCCTCGGTATTTAATTTTAACCCCAAAGCCCAATACAATGGCATCTTGTACGACCTGCATTCGCTGGGAACCGAAGGTCAGGGTACCACCATCGAAGGAGTAAAAAAACCCTATTCACTCACAACCTTTGCCATGCCTTTCGGTCTGGGATTGAAATATTCTCCATACAAATGGATAAGCCTGGGACTGGAATACGGAATAAGAAAAACATTTACCGATTATATCGACGATGTCAGTACTGTATATGCCGATCCGGTGATCTTAGCCGCCGAAAACGGTGCCGTGGCTGCCGCGCTGGCCGACCCATCACTCTCTAACACCGTCGAAGGCCACGACTATACCGGCATGAAACGCGGTAATGCCAAAACAAAAGATTGGTATGTGTTTACCGGCCTCACGGTCACAGTGCATATCAGAGCCAAAAAAGCCCGTTGCGATGCCTATAAGCAACATCCCAAAATCAAAATCAAATACAAGGAGTAATTTATTCTATTCCAGGGAATTTGCATGAAAGAAAAAATTAATCCTAAGAAATTGCCCGAACATGTTGCGGTTATTATGGACGGAAACGGGCGCTGGGCTCAAAAAAGAGGCGCCATGCGTATTTTCGGCCACGAAAACGCCGTGACAGCCGTCAGGGAGACCGTGGAAACTGCCGCCGAGCTCGGTATAAAATACCTTACCCTTTACACTTTTTCCACTGAAAACTGGAACAGACCTAAAACAGAAGTGGATGCTCTGATGAATCTTTTGGTGAGAACAATAAATAATGAAACCAAAACACTAATTCAGAATAATATCCGTTTAATTGCCATTGGCGATTTAAAAAGCCTGCAAAAAGACTGCTTCAACGAACTAATGAATACTATTAACACTACTTCCGCAAACAGCCGCATGACGCTCATACTTGCACTGAGTTACAGCGCCCGCTGGGAAATTACCGAAGCCGTGAAGCTTATTGCGCAACAAGTTAAAAATAATCAGTTAGACATCAACGATATCGACCAGAACCTGATTTCTTTATCGCTCTCAACCAAAGGTATCCCCGACCCGTCATTGTTGATTAGAACCAGCGGCGAATACCGCATCAGCAACTTTTTGCTTTGGCAAATGGCCTACACCGAGCTGTACTTCTCGCCGGTTTTATGGCCCGATTTCAGAAAAAACGATTTTTATAATGCTATCATAGATTTTCAAAAGAGAGAACGAAGATTTGGTATGACTAGCGAGCAAATAAAATAATAAGATGCTAAAAAACACCTTCAAACTATTAATACTACTTTTTTTCAGCATACCATTACAAGCACAGATTTCTTTAGATGATAAAGGAAATATCGACTATTCAACACCTAAAGAATATGAAATCCAGAAAATTGCTTTTTCAGGTGTTCAGTATACCGATACCAATATCTGCAAATTGCTCACCGGCTTGTATGAAGGGCAAAAAATAATGATCCCAGGTGAAAAAACATCCACAGCCATTACCAATCTCTGGAATCAGGGTTTGTTTGATAAAGTCATGTTGTATGCCACCCGGGTAGAAGAAAACAAAATCTGGCTCGAAATACAACTCAAAGAACATCCCCGTCTGGCCGCACAGCCCCTGTTCTCATCCAATGTAAAAAAATCAGAAGTAGATGACCTGCGCGAAAAAATTAACCTTACCAAGGGAGATATCATCACTCCTAATGTCATTCAGCGATCGCAAAACGCCATAAAAACTTATTATCACGACAAGGGATATTATAACGCCGAAATTAAGATCAAGGAAATCATCGACACCACATCGGGAAAATATTCCACCAAATTAAATATTGATATCAATAGAAACAAAAAAGTCAAGGTCCGCAAAATCAATATCTCAGGAAACGATCATGTGTCAGACTTCCGCCTGAAACGGCTACTGAAAAAAACCAAAGAAAAATCAGTATTTAATCCCTTTATGGGCTGCGACACCCTGCTGTTCCAATCAGTAAAAAAATTATTTGTCCGCGACAGCATCAGCATCGAAGACAATTTCCTCAATTATGTCAATCAAAGAGTCAACCTCAGGATTTTCAAATCGGCCAAATTCCTGAAAGAAGAATACAACAAGGAAAAACTGGCTATCATTGAAAAATATAATGAATTAGGCTACCGCGATTCAAAAATCATTTCCGACACCATTGTCCGTTCGGGCGAAAACACCGTGGATATTAATATTAACATCAAAGAAGGCAAACAATACTTTTTTCGAAAAATTATCTGGATAGGCAACACCATATATTCTGAACGCGAACTGAACGCCATCCTGAAAATCAAAAAAGGTGACATCTATAACCAGAAACAACTCGAAACCAACTTGAGCTACAATCCCGAAGGGTACGACGTTTCCTCGCTGTATATGGACAACGGCTACTTGTTTTTCAGCGCCAACCCTATCGAAACAGCCGTCGACAACGACTCTATCGACCTGGAAATAAGGATTATTGAAGGAAAACAAGCATATATCAACAAGGTTTCTATCCGCGGCAACACCAAAACAAAAGACCATGTGGTCATCAGGGAAATACGGTCAAAACCCGGACAACTGTTCAACCGCTCCGATATTATCCGCACCACACGCGAATTAGCCCAATTAAAATATTTCAACGCAGAAAAAATTATTCCTGATATCATTCCCAACCCTGCCGATGGAACAGTGGACATCGAATATTCCGTGGAAGAAACCTCTTCTGACCAGTTGGAACTCTCTGGCGGTTGGGGAATGGGCCGGTTGATAGGCACCTTGGGGGTATCTTTCAACAATTTTTCTACCAAAAACTTTTTCAAGAAATCGGCATGGTCGCCTCTGCCTTCCGGTGACGGACAGAAATTAAGTGTCAGGGCTCAGACCAATGGCAAATACTATCAGGCCTACAATGCCTCTTTTACCGAACCCTGGCTGGGCGGTCACAAGCCTTTGGCATTAAGTGTTTCGGTATATTACTCTTCACAAACCAACGGACTGGCCAAAAGCGATTCGAACAGGCAGGCAATAGGTATTGCGGGGGCTTCGGTAGGACTAGGCTCTAGGCTCAAATGGCCCGATGACTACTTTACCTTATATCACGAGATAAGTTACAGAAACTACAAATTGAAAAACTATTATTCCACCTTTGATTTTACCGATGGCACTTCCAATAACCTCAACTACACCGTAACCCTGTCGCGCAACTCTATTGATGCTCCTATTTATCCCCGTTCCGGGTCGGAAGTATCGCTCATGGCACAATTAACGCCTCCCTTTTCATTATTGAATGGCAAAGATTACTCAAAAATGGCCGAAACGGATAAATATCAATGGATAGAATATCACAAATGGAAATTATCCGCATCCGTTTATACAAAATTGGCAGGAAATTTGGTATTGAGTGTGCGAACGAAATTTGGATTTCTTGGTTCCTATAACAAAAAAGAACTCGGAATTCCGCCCTTTGAACGGTTCTATTTAGGTGGTGACGGATTATCGGGCTTCTCACTGGATGGCAGAGAACTAATAGCCTTGAGAGGATATACCAACAATTCACTCACTCCGCGCAACAGCAA
This sequence comes from Bacteroidales bacterium, assembly GCA_035371225.1. Taxonomy (GTDB): domain Bacteria; phylum Bacteroidota; class Bacteroidia; order Bacteroidales; family CAIWKO01; genus CAIWKO01. The sequence continues at coordinate 5,054 of DAOOWO010000008.1, forward strand.
CGGTTATGTTGGCGGTTCGATCTTTGACAAATTTACCGTTGAACTACGCTACCCAATCTCGCTTAACCCCATGGCAACAGTTTATGTACTGGGTTTTGCCGAAGGAGGCAATGCCTGGGAAAAATGGAAAGACTTCAATCCGTTTGATGTGTACAGATCGGCAGGCGTAGGTGTCAGGGTGTTTTTGCCCATGTTTGGAATTTTAGGTTTAGACTGGGGTTATGGCTTTGATAATATTCCGGGGGTAGGTAAAGGCGGGAGCCAGTTCCATTTTTCGATCAACCAGTCAATTGATTAACAATATTATTAAACAGGAGGTTCGTATGAAAAAATTATTTGTTTTATTACTAGTTGTTTCAGCATTTACGCTGAATTCCAATGCACAGAAATTCGCCTATGTGGATTCTGAATATATACTTGAAAATATGTCAGAATACCGCGACGCACAGGAATTGCTTGACAAGCTTTCTTTAGACTGGCAAAAAGAAATCGAAGCAAAATTTGCTGCTATAGATAAAATGTATAAAGACTTCCAGTCAGAAGCTGTTTTGTTGCCTGAAGACATTAAGAAAAAACGTCAGGACGAGATCATCGCTAAGGAAAAAGAAGCCAAAGATCTTCAGAAAAAAAGATTCGGAAAAGATGGTGATTTGTTCAAAAAACGTCAGGAACTTATTAAGCCCATCCAGGATAAGGTATACGACGCCGTTGAAAGCATTGCCAATGCCAGCGGGTATGCATTTGTTTTCGACAAATCAGGCAGTACCACCATGCTATACGCTAACTCCAAAAACGACCGCAGCGACGATGTGCTCGAAAAACTAGGTTACAAACCAGGAGCTATCAAAACAAATACAGGCGGTAAAAATCAGGATGACGAAGAATAAAAAATTGTATATTTGCACCCAAGTAAAAAATATTAATAAATCGTAAATATGAAAAATTTAACAAAAATTGTTCTCATTATTTTTCTTGTCGGACTGACCACAGTCTCTTTTGCCCAGAAAAAACAAAAATTAGGGCACATCGATTCCAACGAATTACTGAAACTTATGCCTGGACGGGATTCAGCCGAAATCAAATTCAAGAATTATGCATCAACCCTCGAGACCCAACTCAAAGGCATGCAAAACGAACTTGAAACAAAATACCAGACTTATCTCGCCAACGAAGCAAACTACACCGACCTGATAAAACAAACTCAGCAAAAAGAATTGCAGGATATTCAGGCCCGTATCGAAGCTTTTCAGGCATCAGCACAGGATGATTTGGAAAAGAAACAGAACGAACTGCTAAAGCCAATTATCGATAAGGCAAAAGCCGCCATTGAAAAAGTTGGAAAAGACAACCAGTACACATATATTTTTGATGCCGGAATCGGCGTGCTGTTATACTCTGACCCTACAGAAGATATTTTACCAATGGTAAAAGTTGAACTCAACCTTAAATAAACTATTGACGTCATTGAAAAAAATCAAAAACTCACCTATGGGTTTTTGATTTTTTTTATTTATTAATGCCGCTTTTGTTGTAGAAATAAAATAAAATATCATGAAAAAAATCAGCACTTTATTTTTAATTTCCTTACTACTGGTCATCTTATGCAGAACGACACAGGTTCAGGCACAAGAAAAAAAACAGGCACACATCAACGGCACTATAAAAAACAATTCTTTTACTAATGTTTCGCTGTACCAGATGGGCAGGGAAAACAAGTTTATTACTGAAACAGCTATCAGTACTGAAAACAAATTCTCGCTGGTATGCGATGTGGACAAAACCGATATGTATAAGTTGCAATTCACAAACAATAGTTTTGTCATCCTGGTATTACAGCCGGGCGAAAATATTGATATCTCTATTGATGCAAATGATTTTCTGAAGCAAATACAGATAAAAGGCTCCGAAACATCAGCAGATATATACCGCAATCAAAATATAATTGTCACTCATAAATCGAGGATTGACAGCATAAACAACCTGTCGAGAGCAGAAGCAGCCAATCCCAAATTCGATTCCATATCAAAGGCATTCCGTGCCGAATCCGAAAAAATTAAAACGTCACAGGACAATACATTAAAAGCCTACATTCAGAAAAACCCGGAATCGCTGGCCATTTTATTTTTACCGGAAGTACTGCCTTTGGACAACCATATTGATACCTATTTACTTGCCGATGCTGCTTTAATGGCCAAGTATCCCGACAATGTTTATGTGCAAAATTTGCATATGCAAATCAGCGACAGCAAAAAAACAGCTATAGGCACTGCTGCCCCTGACTTTTCATTACCGGACACAACGGGTAAAACCATCACATTAAGTTCATTCAAAGGCAAATACGTACTTATTGATTTTTGGGCGGCCTGGTGTGGCCCCTGCCGCCGCGAAATGCCTAACATGCTAAGGTTATACAATGATTTTAAAGATAAAAACTTTATAATCTTAGGCGTCTCTTTAGATAAAACCCGGGCAAACTGGGTAGGCGCCATTAAGTCGGACAAACTTCCCTGGCCCCAGGTCAGCGATCTCAAATTCTGGCAGTCGGAAGTAGCCGGCTTGTACAATGTAAAAGCCATACCTTACACTGTCCTCCTCGACAAAGAAGGAAAGATCGTCGCAAAAAACCTCCGTGGAGAAGAACTCTATCAAAAAGTTGCCGACCTGCTAAATCAGAAGTAGTGACCGCAGCCCCAGACAACCTCACCCAAAGAACCATTGATTTTGTAAAGTCATCGTCGTTGGGCGAAGTGTCAGGCCATGACTGGTGGCACATATACAGGGTGTACAATATGGCTGTGTACCTTGCCCGGAAAGAAAATGCAGATGTTTTTATTGTGGAACTGGCGGCTTTGTTGCATGATATTGATGACTGGAAATTTAACGCTCCGGGCTCCTGTCGGGCACATGAATGGCTTACACAGTGCCGTTTGGAAAAAAATAAAATACGGAAAATTATTGATGTCATTGAAACGGTTTCATATAAAGGAGCCGGAGAGCCAAATAAGGCTGCAACCATCGAAGCTCAGGTGGTTCAGGATGCCGACCGCCTTGATGCCATTGGCGCAATCGGTATTGCCCGCACCTTTGCTTATGGGGGCTGCTACGGCAGAGAAATCTATAATCCTTACTGCCCGCCGGTCCTGCATGAAAATTTTGAGGCCTACAAAAAAAATCAGAGCCATACCATCAACCACTTCTATGAAAAATTATTATTGCTGAAAAACATGCTCAACACCGCTACCGCAAAAGTTCTGGCAGTAGAAAGACATGCTTTTCTGGAAAAATTTTTAGCAGAATTTTTTGCCGAATGGAATTTTAATACCGGATCGGGAACATCAGAAATAATAAAATAGCGAGTATGTTAGCCTGACACTTCCTATCGGCTTCACATCACTCACTTCACCCAGACTGTTGATATTGCGGCCATAACCGGCGACCGAATAATCGCCTTCGAGGCCCATTTTTATTTTTCCCGATTGAAACACGAACCTCGGCGAAACACGGTACACATAAGAAATGTCCCATCCTCTGGCAAAGTACGAATTGGCATCTTTCCAATCGAGGATATTATTAAAGGATCCAAGATTTTTTGTAAATCCTCCTAAAATACCAAATTTGAATTTCGATCCGTTGGTCGAAAAATCGAGCCATCCGGCCAGGGTATTCAGCGGTGTATAGCTAAAATCTCCGCGTGCAATAGTCAGGCTGTCGGTAGTGTACTGATATGCATAACCGCCCAGCATGGTCAGGTTGTATAGATCCTGTCCATACACCCCGGATATTTTAAACGTAACTTTCGGGCAACGGTATTTAAAAACAAGTGAAAAGGCATAGGCATTCAGGCTGCTGTTGGTGGCGTAATTGCTGTCGGTAACTATGCGGGGCACTACCACCTTGTAATCGGCACTTCCACCAACAAATACTTCGCGCGTCTTATCCTCGTTGAAGTGCTGATAAGAGATTCGGAGGTTCAGGTCCGGTAAAGCCGCATTGCGCAATATTTCGGGCCCGGCCCATTCGGAAAAATCGCGCTGCGACATGACCGACAAAATAAATTTAAAGTCTTTATAATGCTGGGCAACCTTTATTTGCGGGTTACGCGAAAACGGCTGAAATGGACAACCTGTATTTACATCCATGATCTCGGGGAAACACTCTTCGAAAAACATTCCGTGCCAGGTTTGGCCAATAGTCAAGTCTGTAGTGGCCCACGAAAGTTTGGCAAATGCATGCCTCACACGGAAACAGTTGATGCTGGCATCGGTGGTACCGTAAAACTCGCCCTCGATTACACCGGAGGTTTTTGCCCCGAAAGCATCGGGACCAGTGATATCGCCTCGCAGCCGGCTTTGTATGGAAAGAATGTTAAAAGTTGTCTTGGCGTTAATATCCACGCTATCGGCATCATAACATATATTTTCGGGGTAGAGATGAAAATGACCTTCGCGAATACCAAAGGATTTGCGGGTATCATAAAAAAAATCATTTTTCACATAGCCGGAAAAATGTATGCCGAAATTATCGGTTTTTTCCTGTGCAAATGTTAGTATGGGAATAAACACCAAAATAAGCTGTATAAATCTTTTCATGAATTATTCTTTTGTTTGTTTACACAAATGTATAAAAGATTGTTTAAGAAATTGTTTTGGTTTTATCTTTTAATATCTTTATGCGTTTTTTTGCTGCAACTTCGTTTGATTTTTCGACATAAGATATACTAAGTCTGCAAAGTCTGCCTTGTTTCGCAAAAAAAACCATCATACTTCTCAAGTAACATAAAATCAAAATTGTGTGGAGATAAGCAACCACCGATCGTTAACAAATTTAAGAAAAAAATCTAAGGGAGGTAACTAATGAGTAATGCTTTAACTGAATCTTCAACCAACAATGTTGTGTTTGAATTGGCTTTAATTTTTTTTCAAACACTTCTTACAATCATACTTTCAGTATTGATTAGTAAATCTATATTCCAAAGAAGTAAAAAGGATATTTTTAATCAAATAGTATTAGAATTAAAAAGTATTGCGCGTCATTTCGAAGCAAATATTGATTCTATAAATAAATGTAAGGAAAAAAGTCAAATATTGAAGGTCGAAGCTAAAAAATTACTTGCTGATGATATTTATTTACAGACTATTAATTTACAAGGGATCCATTCCTTCAGAATTAAGGATGATATTTTAATAGATATTCTACAAACTCAACTTGTCATTCGAAATACCGATTTAGTTGTTGAGGAATTTATCGATAAATATTTCACACAGAATAATAAAGATGTAATTTCCCTTGAATTGATAGAAAATACAAAAAATAATTCAAATGCTCAAAATCCCATCAAAGATATTGAAGATTTAATGAATAGATATGAAGTTCTCTGTAAAAAAGTAATAGAATTAAGCAGAATAATTCACTATGAGAGCAAGTTTTCGCAAATAATTAAGAGATATTTGAAACCAGGGGGTACAGATGATAAATTGTCGAAATATGAATCTATTTGGAAAAAAAAATTTTAAAGGAAAAAAATATGACAGAAGAACAAAAATTATACATTGAAATCGGGCAAAAACTGAAAGACGCAGAAGAAAGTCAGCTATTTGGGAAACCTTGCTTTAAAATAAAAGGAAAAGCATTTATTTGCTTTTTCAAAACGAAATGGTTTTCATGTTGACAGGCAACACACATAGCGAAGCATTAAGTTTAGACGGCTCAAAGCTTTTTGACCCTTCAGGAAAAAAAAGGCCAATGAAAGAATGGGTTCAAGTTCCGTTTACCGATAAAGTAAAGTGGAAAAATATGCTAATGAAGCAATAAAATATGTTGTTGAAAAAGAAAACTTTACTTGTTGACAATTTTGGATAAAAGAAAATAATGATTTTGGAATTTTTATATAAAGGATTAATTCTTGGATTTTCAGTTGCAGCCCCGGTTGGACCAATCGGGATTCTTTGCATAAATAGGACAATCAATAAAAATTTTATCGCTGGATTCGTTAGTGGACTTGGAGCTGCAACAGCTGATTTGATATATGGATTAATTGCAGGATCAGGATTAACGGCAATATCTACTTTTCTGATTAACCAAAAAATGTGGATTCAATTGATTGGATTAGCATTTTTGTTTTATATCGGGATTAAAACGATAATGAAAAAGGGAAGAGAAATCGAATTTAACCCTGATGCTGATAGAGGATTATTGAAAGACTACTTAACAACACTTTTTTTGACTATTACAAATCCAATGACTATTTTATTCTTTATAGCAGTATTCGCTGGTCTTGGATTATCAAAAACTGTAAATGGATTTGATTCAGTTATTCAACTCACAACAGGTGTGTTTGTTGGTTCATGTATATGGTGGTTATTTTTAAGCGGATTGACCAACAAATTGAAAACGAAAATTAATAAAACGATTTTAAGAAAGATTGATTTAGTTTCGGGAATAATGATATTGTTTTTTGGATTATTAATTTTAATTGATTTGACTAAAGATATTAAATAAAAACAGCCCATAATCGAGCAGCCCGCCAACATCAGCCATGCTATGAATTTGGGTGGATTACTCCAGATATTTCAGCATTTTCACAAGCTGCTCGCCCCTGCCAATATTATAACCGGAAGAAAAATCAAGGATATTGCCTTTTTTATCAACAACCAGAAAAACAGGATAGTTTTTATTAAAAGAATACTTCAGGTTTTTTTCGGCAAGTGCAAGAAGACCGTATTTGTCCATCCCGAAAACCGACTGTGCTGGCAGGCCAGGAAAAGTCCGCGCATTAAGGACATTGCCGGCTTTGTCTTCGGGTAACAGAAACAGAATGCCCCCGCCCCATTTCTCAAATTCGCCGCTGAGCAGTTTGAAATCAGCCAAAGTATGTTTGGTGGGTTCGCGGTCTGGGTCTAGCCAGCCGATAATAATACCTTTCTGATTACCCAGCTTTTCCAGGGTTTCGGGTTTCATACCGGAGAAATTTTCAAAAATGCCAGTAAGTGGCAAATAGCCCAGACTTTGGGGAGTTTCCTGCTGTTGAATGAATTTCAGTTGCACAGTTTTTTGTTCCCGAAAGCCAAGATGGAAAAAATGCAGGTTCGTATTCACACTACCGTCTTTGTTGCGCACCCCGGTAACAACCATATAGTGGCCGGCATCAAGGGCGACAGTGGCGGGAAACACATCGAACAGCTTGCTTTCTTCATAATCAAGAGAACGGTAAACGCCGTTTTCGAAGCGGGCAATGGTAAAATGGGTATAATACAATGGCGTGAAGTCAATGTCCGAATTATCCACAGTAAGTGTCAGGTCTGCCTTCGGATTGCTTACGATGTCATTTTTTTCAAAAAATACCTGGATCCACTGGTTGTTGAAAATATATTCCGGGCATTTGGTGGCAGGGTTTATCCGGGCAGGGATGCCGAAACTACGGCAAAGCGCCACAAAATAAATATCCCGGGATGCCGCATCAGCCATTTTCAATTGATGAGTGCCTGTAGGTTTCAAAGGATTTCTGGAATAATTGCCGGTTGTGGAAATCGTAATGTTTTCTTTTATATAGCTCACGACTGTTGCAGGATCAGTTTGCATATCCACGATGGTTTTTTTATCAAATTCCTGTTGAAAATATTTTTTATAACCGGATAATAACTCGCCGGCTATCCGCGGATTCAGCACATAGTTGTAGAATTGGTCCGGAGGAATATTATTCGTGTTTGCAAACGACATATCCGAATTTTGCAGGTGGTCAAGAAGAACCTCATGCGGAGTGTCGCGCAGGTCTTTTTGCGAAATGACACTAAGTATTTGCAGGGTGTATACCTTATTTATAGCTGCTCCTGTCTGAATAAAATTCATGATTTCCGCCCAATTGCCCTGGCTTTGCTTTAAAAACATCCATACCGTGTCGGTATTTATATGCAGACTTTGTGCAAAGCGGTGGCTTGAAACCGAATCAATAAAGCCAGTTTCGTATGCAGTCCTGATTTTATCCTCATTTTGCAGGCATTTTTCATTTTCTTTTTTACCTTTTGCATCAGCCACTTTGGGCTGTCTTTCAATAGGTGGCACAAATGTAAAATTCAGATTATCGTTATCAATAAGGGATTTGTTCAGCACAACGATGGCCGTATCTGACTTTTCGACGGTAACTTTTGCATAGCCAAATGCTTCGTCTTTGTATGCCCAAATGAGTAAATCGCCCAAGCCTGTTGTCAGAAAGGCAAGGCCTTTATCGTCGGTATTTTTTTTGGCCAGAGGGTAAAATTCCGCATAATTGTATAGTTGAAATTCCACCACAGCATTGGCAATAACCCGGTAATTTTTGTCCACCGTTTTAACAAACAGTTTTTTTGCAGGGGCATAGTTTTCTATAAGATTAATCTGTGTAAAATTCTCATCACTTTTAAGGGCTTCTTCGGCAGATTGGTATTTTCCATAAACGGTGGTATTGCACAACATGGCTCTCAGCACTGGAGCCGCAAACCAGGCAATATCCAGGTCGGGCTCGGGTTCGCAGGCGCCAAGAAAATGCCATTTCCCATCCACCCATACTTCCACCCAGGCATGGTTATCGTCGCAATGTGCCCATCGCGGTGTGTACACCTGCCTTGCCGGAATGCCCACAGCACGCATGGCCGTCACCGCCAGCGTGGATTCTTCACCGCAACGTCCGTAAGCTGTCCGTATAGTGCTCAGTGGAGCACTGGTACGGCCATCGGTGGGCTTATAGCTAACCTTCTCGTGGCACCAGTGGTTTACTTCCAGAGCAGCATCGCGCATGGAAAGCTTTTTGATACGTTCTTTCAATTCATAGAAAATAACCGTACGTGCCGAATCGAGGTTTTCATTGTTGACCCGATAAGGCAGTACAAAATGCCTGAAAATGTCTTCGGGAATTTTCTCTCCCCAACTGAACGTCTTTTTGGCCAGCAGCGACATACGTACCTGCTCCAGGAAAAAATTTCCGTCGTAATCGGCCAGATCGCTCAAAGGCATGTAAGCATAAAGAAATTTCAAGGCTTCCTCTTCTTCTAGCGACAAATCATTGTTAAAAACATTATATAATTTCTCTGTCCTGCCCCGGGTAATCAACATTTGTTTGCCGAAATCTTTTTCTACCTGCTCCCGGTATGCCGAATCCGTAATAAAATGCGAGGCTTTGTTTTGCCCAATGACCATTATTGCACAAAACAATGCAGCAACGGATAGCAGTAATTTTTTACCCATAATTAAAACTAAACTTTATTAATAATATCAAGCATTTTCCTGACGCTACCGACATCCGTCACTGTGTGGCGATAATCCAGGTCAAAGGATGAAAATCTGATGAGACAGGTCATCTGACTGTTTACTGAAGCCGAGCAGGAAGCATGGATTTCTTTTACGCCGGTATCGCGTACAATTTCCGCAACATTTTGCGGATTTATGCCTCCGCCGGCCATTATGGCTATCCTTCCGTTGGCCTGTTCAACCAGTTTTCTGATGGTTTTTTTGCCGTGCACAGCTTTTTCATCCAGTCCCGATGTCAGAATGCGGTGGGCGCCGGTCTTTATAACATCTTCCAGCGCTGAGCCTGAATCCATAACCCTGTCGAAAGCCCTGTGAAATGTTGATTGCATGGGGTTGGCAAGGTTAACCAGTTCGGAACACCGGTCAACATCTACTGCTGCTTCTGCGTTTAATATTCCAAAGACGACACCCGCAGCCCCACGGTTTTTTGCATAAATAATATCTTCTTTCATTACCTCAAATTCATTTCGGCTGTATAGGAAATCACCGGCGCGCGGCCGGATCAGCACAAAAACAGGAATATGCAAGGCTTTCATTACTGATATTATCGTACCTGCCGAAGGCGTGAGGCCGCCAGAGTTCAGGTTTGAACAGAGTTCAATACGATTGGCACCTCCCTCCTGGGCAGCCAGGGCCGAAGATAGCGAATTGGCACAAACTTCAAAAACAATTTTCGACATACTGCTTCAGATGTAAAATGAATCGGGGATAAACGGGATTGCTGATAACAAAGACTATTATTTTTTATTCTGATTTTCGGAGATAATATCCAGAATATCTGAAAATCCCTTTTTTTCTTTAAATTTCATAAAAATGGTATCGTTATCCACGCGCGATCTTTCGGCAAAACCCATGGATGCGGCTTTTTTGAGCTGTTCCAGGGTTTGATCAGCGTTGTTTTTTCGTGCAGCCAACTGTGCCTTCATAAATGCCGGTTCGGGATTATCACTGTCGATAATGGAATAAATTTCAATATAATGTTCCGCATCAACAAATTTGTTTTGGTTATACAGCGAAGAACTTGCCGAAAAAGCCGACAGACTGAGGTATTCAAGCACTCTTTTTACAATATGTTTTTCATCTTCATTCGGCGACATGGCAATAAATTTATTCAGGTAGGCCACTTCACTTTTCCACCAGGCAGCACTTTCCGTGTTTATTTTAGGGGCGTACTTTTGCTGCATGGCAAGTTCTTTTTTCAGATTCAGTATGGAATTGTCGATTCCGTTTTTTACTGCAGCATTATTCTGAAGATTTTTGAGCGACTCTTGCAGGGTAGCAATATCTGCCAATCCCTTAAAATAAGTGACCATCTTTTTTGTTAGCAGGTATTCCTTGTACTTATTACCGGAATTTTTAATTTCGTCAAGCTGCACAGTATATTCCGACAACTTTTTACTGATATAGTCTTTATCTTCAGGCTTTTTCTTATCTCTCATCGCATGAAGCTCCATCCATACAAAAGCTTCGGAAAGCACTTCCTTAGGCGGCCAGGCATGGGTTCCTTCAAAAACAACCAGTTGGTGACGGATATTATTTTTTTCGAGGGCGCCATCAAGGTTGACCATTTCTGCATAATTCATATCGTCGGTACCGGTAAACCCAATATAATCAAATTTGTTTTTTATGGCTTCTTTCAATTGTGGAAGCCCTGCGGAGCATCCTATTACGCTGGCAATACCTCCTTTCAAAATGGCAATGGTACTGGCCACTCGCGAACCTCCCGAAAAACCACAGGTATAAATCCTTGCCTGGTCTACCGACAACCGCTCCATCACATCCGTAAGCAGCACATCGTAATGGGCATCAATAGCCTCCCAGGCAAGGCCGTTTTTCGACACATTGGATCCTATCAGGATATATCCCAGCTTTTCGGCATCATCCATGAGTATTTCTATGGGTTTTACTCCGTTGCCCGCCGGGTCAAAACAAAATATTACCGGATATTTCTTATCCTCTGAATAGTTGGAAGGAATATAGGCCGCATAAGACTGTGTGCGGTTTTTCAGGCATTTTACCTTAGTGAGTATTTTTCCATATTCAAGAGCCTGCTCATCTGTTTGATCTTTTTTTTTGTTTCCAGAACAAGAAAACATCAGGGTGCAGAAAGCAACCATTACATAAATCAAGAAATTTTTCATACCTATAAATTATTATAAAACAAAAATAAACGAAAAGTTTATGAGTTGTTGTTAAGCGAAATATTATTTTTGTAAAAATTATTATGAAAGCACTCCGGACAAATATTGCCAATATGGTGACGAGCCTGAATCTCTTATGCGGGAGTATCGCCATATATTTACTTTTCAGGGATGAAATGTTGCTGGCCGTATATTTTATTCTTGCTGCAGCCATTTTTGATTTTGCAGACGGCTTTGTTGCCCGCCTGCTTAAGGTAAAATCAGAGCTAGGCAAACAGCTAGACTCCCTCTCTGATGTTATTTCATTCGGGCTGGCGCCTGGCATAGCCATGTTTCTGCTGCTGGAACGGGGTCTTGATTTCTGGCCGACATTTTTACCTTCCTATGTGGCTTTTTGCGCCTTTCTGATTCCATTGTTTTCTGCCTGGCGTCTGGCAAAATTCAATATAGACGAACGGCAGACCGACCATTTTATTGGGTTGCCAACCCCCGCCAATGCCCTGCTGATTTTCGGCATGGTGCCCTTAAGTCTGGGAATCGGATTTCCATCATGGCTGCCGTTGCCAGTTGGTTTACATTATTACATCCTTCATCCGGCCATACTCATTCCAATAACGCTTGTTTTTTCCTATTTGCTGGTATCGCCCCTTCCTCTGATTGCCATGAAATTTAAAACCTTCGCATGGAAAGAAAACAAAATCCGCTATATTTTTATCCTGCTGTCGCTGATAGCAATTTTAATGTTTTACTTTGCGGCTGTTCCTATTATTATAACTTTGTATATTATTTTGTCGATAATTGATTTACTAATAAAAAGAAAAAAATAAACACCATGAAATTCGTAGCAGAAATTAATATCATGCCATTAAAGGAATTGCTAGATCCGCAGGGCAAAGCCGTGATATCCGGGCTAAAAAATATGGGCATCGCCGAAATCACGGATGTGCGAATAGGAAAACACATCTCGGTAGAAATTGAAGCCAAAGACGAAAAAACCGCCAAAGTGAAACTCGAAAAGGCCTGTAAGGAGTTGTTGTCCAACCCTATCATGGAAAGCTATTCATACGAAATAAACAAACAGAAATAATATTTAAAACATACCTATGAAAAATTTTTTCAAAGTCAGTGTACTGATTTCAGTAATGCTTTTGTGCGCCGCTGGCGTACAGGCCCAAAAAGTCTATTCATGTGATTATAAAAGCGACGCCAAAGTAAAGGTTTATGTGGCCGACTATAAAAGTGATGCCGACCTGGTAGTTTACAAATGTTCCTATAAAAGTGACGCCACAGGCAACCAGGGGTTGTGGTATTTCTGTGACTACAAGAGCGATGCCGATGTTACCATTTATTTTTGCGAATACAAAAGCGATGCTGATCTGGTGATCTATTTTGCTGATTATAAAAGCGATGCAGGCTGGAAAAACAGCAGTAAAAAACAACTGCTTTACTAATATTAACATAAAAATGTTAGTAAATTTGCTAATTGAAAAAAAATTAGTACATTTGCACCCCAATTTTGAGAGAAATAAGGTTTAGTTACTGTAATTCAAATAAATGATGGATACTATTAGTTATAAAACACGTTCTGCCAACAACGAAATCATTGTAAAAGACTGGTTACTGATTGATGCAGAAAAAGAGATTGTAGGAAGACTGGCAAGCAAAGTGGCTGTTTTGCTCAGAGGCAAAAACAAGACGTATTACACTCCCAACCTCAACTGCGGAGACAATGTAATAATCATCAATGCTGATAAAGTTCAGTTTACCGGCAAAAAGCTTACCGACAAGATGTATGTAAGACATACAGGTTATCCCGGCGGACAGCGTTTTACCACGCCCCGGCAATATCTTGCAAAAAAACCGGAAAAAATTCTTGAAATAGCTATCAGAGGCATGCTGCCAAAAAACAAACTGGGTGATGATATGTACAAACACCTTTTTGTTTATGCAGGCTCTGAACACCCGCACGAAGCACAAAAACCGAATAAAATTAATATTAATACCATTAAATAATTTATGGAAGTAATTCACACCATCGGAAGAAGAAAAACAGCCGTTGCCCGTATTTATGTAAAAGAAGGTAAAGGCGAGATTGTTGTTAACAGCAAAGATTTTAAAGAATACTTTCCAACACCCACATTGCAATATGTGGTAAAACAACCCTTGGAACTGACAAATTCTTCGGAAAAATATGATATAAAAGCCAATATCGACGGCGGTGGCTTCAACGGACAAGCTGAAGCATTATCTCTTGCCATTTCACGCGCTTTGTGCGAAATTGACGCAGAACACCGGCCGGTATTAAAGCCCAAAATGCTCCTCAGAAGAGACCCAAGAATGGTTGAACGCAAAAAACCCGGACAGAAAAAAGCCAGAAAAAGATTCCAGTTCAGCAAGCGTTAACATTCAACTTTGTTTAGTATCTAAATTGCCAAGACTATCGTTTTGCGATACTACTTGGCAATTGGCTTAAAAAAAGTAAACAAGAAAGTAAACATAACTAAAATCAAAAATTCATGAATCAATTAAAATTTGAAGACCTCCTTGATGCCGGAGTACATTTCGGACATCTGAAAAGAAAATGGAATCCTGCTATGGCGCCATACATTTTTATGGAACGCAATGGGATACACATTATTGACCTTTACAAAACAACCGCAAAAGCTGATGAAGCGGCAAACGCCCTCAAACAGATAGCAAAATCAGGCAAAAAAATATTGTTTGTGGCTACCAAAAAACAAGCAAAAGAAATCGTTGGCGAACTCGTTAGAAGCGTCAACATGCCTTACGTTACTGAACGCTGGCCCGGCGGTATGCTTACCAACTTTGCTACCATCCGCAAAGCTGTTAGAAAAATGGCTTCTATTGATAAAATGAAAAACGATGACACTTTCATAAAAATCTCAAAGCGCGAACGCCTTCAGATTATCCGTGAACGTGCCAAACTCGAAAAAAACTTAGGCAGCATCGCCGACCTTACCCGTCTGCCTTCTGCATTGTTCATCGTGGATATCCTAAAAGAAAAAATAGCTGTCAACGAAGCCAAAAAACTTAATATCCCCACCTTCGCCATCGTAGATACCAATTCAAACCCCAACGAAGTGGATTACGCTATTCCTGCCAACGACGACGCTTCAAAATCTATCGCCATCATTCTGGGACATATGGTAAAAGCCATCGAAGAAGGCCTTGCCGAACGCAAAATTGCCAAAGACATTCAGGACAGAGAAGACGAAGAAGATAACGAAGATATCCTGATCGAAAAAGCCAGCCTCAAATCAATTGAAGAACAAGAAGAGGAAGAAGAAGCAAAATCCTTGAAAAAAGCTGCAGCAAAAAAAGAGCTGGCAGCAAAAAGCAAAGAAACTGACATCGTTGGCGAAACCGAAGATGACGAAGATAAAAAAGCCCGCAAACCCGTGGCAGTAAAAAAACCGGTCGCAGGTAAAAAAACTATAACTAAAAAATAAACATTAACCTAATTATTCTTATTATAAAATGGCAAATATAACTGCAGCCGAAGTAAACAAATTAAGGCAAATGACCGG
>DAOOWO010000009.1:0-18790 GCA_035371225.1 Bacteroidales bacterium
TGTTGAAGAAATTTAATGTTTCTTATGACACCGAAATTGAAAAAAATGTTGACAAGTGCTTCATTAGGGCTTTTTGGGTTTGTATCTTGATTGGGTGAGGATTTCCTGGGAATTGTCAGCCTGGATTAGTTGTGTAAAATTGATACTTTTATGATTTTTCATGTAGGCACTGACAATACGCCAGCCTATCCAGCTTCCGGTTCGCGGGGGTGAGTCTTTAGAAAAAGAGGTGGTGAAGGGCGCTTCGTTGAAAAATTTCCTGTAGGTTAGGTTGTCCTTACTGTAAAGTAGTTTGTTGTCGATGAAAAATGCCCACATCTGTGCTTCGTTCTGGTAACACCAATCGAGTTGTTTTTTTGAATATTTGAATTTTATTGTATCACTTATTTCAGGCGTCATGGCATCGATGAAATACATTTTTTTCCCTTCATAAATCATCTGGTCCAGGCAACTGGCATCTTTCATCTCCTGGTAGCAGTAATATTCGGCCATTGCCTTCATGCAATCCCTGACGATATATTCTTCTGACATGGTTTTGCGCATAAACAGGGGCAATGCAAGCCCCTGGTACAGTGGATATTCACTTCCGAGGTACATATCCAGGGCGATCAAAAGAACGCTGTCGGCATAGATCACAGGGTGCTCGTAGTCCATACCGCAAACATAAGTAAATACCTCGGGAATTTTTTTATCAGGAAAGTAATATTTAAAATAGGTTAACGAGGACGAAAGTTGTTTCTCAAGATTGGTAACGTCCGCAAATTTTTCCTGACAGGAGGTATAGTTTTCAATCATTTGCGGGTCGTTCAGATAGCTTCGAATTTGTTCAATGTTTTGTGGATCATCCAGATCGCCTTCCAGAAAAAAACCGTATTGAGGTTTAATTCTTTTTAGCTCATTTTGCAGGTCTTCTTTTTTTAGGGTAAAAAGGCTTTTTTCGTACCGGTTGAATGTTATTTTCACCGTGGTGTCTTTCAACTCGGTCAAAAATTTTTCTTCTTTGTTCTGGTTGCAGGTACATGAGTAAAAAAATACAGATATCATGATCGTAAATGTCATAATATCAAAGCGTTTTTTCATGGTAAAATCGTTTTTTAAAGACAAAATAAAAGGTGAATAAAGGTGGTTTTTTGACAAAAATATTATTTTTAATGGTAGAAATTTTCTAAATGTATTATTTTTGTCTAAAAAAAGTTATGAAACGATCAGTAAAATATTTCATTTTAAGCACTTTCTTAATTTTTATCATAAGTGCTAACACACATGCCCAGGACCGCAAATTCAACTTTGGTATCCATATAGCTCCCAATGTGAGTTGGATGAAAGCCGATGTGGATGGTGGCGAGTTTTATAAATACGAAAAAAATGGCGGACGGTTTCTGATGGGCTATGGCGCTGATTTCAATTACTTTTTTATCCCCAACATCGGAATTGGCACTGGTGTCAACGTGAATTATAATGGCGGTAATTTAAAATATCCCACCGTGTATTATGCCCGCGATCCGAATACCGGTATCGTTATTGATACTATCGAAAGTAATTTGTCACGCAAGTACAAGTTGCAATACCTCGAAATTCCTTTGGTGTTGATTGGCAGCACTGGCGATCTGATGGGTAAATTCTCAATTTATGGCAAATTTGGCTTAGGTACCGCCTTTAAACTTAAAGCCCGGTCAGATGATGAGTATGTAGTCAGAAACAATGTGGAAAAATCTTATACACAGAAAAATGTTAATATAGGCGACAGTACTTTATTTATCAGGGAATCCTTAATAATAGGAGTGGGTGGAACCTATAAGTTTGAAAAAATTATTTCCGTAAATTTCGGAATCAATTTCAATAGCGGTTTTACCAATGTATTCAGCGACAGCTATAACGAAGAGGTAGAACTTGCCTTCAGGAACAATCCCAACATTAAACGGGTAAAAGAAAGCGCTAAGGCCAATTATATTGAAATGTACGTGGGGATTTTATTCTGATACAGCCTGTTGAAATTTCCTTACTGTGAAAATAGCTTTGGCACAACTTAATTACCATATTGGTAATTTTGAGTTGAATACGCAAAAAATTATTGAGACCATCGACAAGGCGAAATCCGGCGGTGCTGGGCTGGTGGTTTTTTCAGAACTGGCGGTATGTGGATACCCTCCGCGCGACTTTCTGGAATATGATTATTTTGTGAACTCCTGCCAGCAAGCCATAAATCAGATTGCGGCAGCATGCACTGGCATTGCCGCTATTGTGGGAGCTCCCTCTGTAAATACTCAACCGGCCGGAAAAAATTTGTTTAACACGGCTTTTTTTCTGGCCGATGGCCAGGTGAAATTCAAGCAGCATAAAACACTGCTGCCCAATTATGATATCTTTGATGAATACCGATATTTTGAGCCAAACCGCAGTTTTGATATCGTCGAATACCAAAATAAACGCATAGCCCTCACTATTTGCGAAGATATTTGGAATATCAGCCCCGACCCCCTCTATGTGATAAACCCCATGGAGGAACTTGCCCGGCTTAATCCGGATATAGTCATAAACATCGCTGCTTCTCCTTTTTCTTATACCCAGCATGAAAAGCGGAAAGATGTGTTGGAAAACAATTTCAGGCAGTACGGAATTCCGATTGTATATGTCAATCATGTGGGAGCACAAACCGAATTGATTTTTGATGGCGGGTCGATGGCGATGGACAGGAGGGGAAAGATAGTGTTGCAATTGCCTTTTTTTGAAGAAAGCATGAGTTGGTTCGATACGGAACAGGCAAGTCTGCCTGAAGATACAATGGGCTCGTGTTCTCCTACACAGTTGATTTTCGACGCTTTAGTTTTAGGAATTAAAGATTATTTTGGGAAAATGGGATTTTCCAAAGCCATACTGGGACTTTCGGGAGGCATTGACTCGGCACTGACACTGGTGCTGGCTGCCGAAGCGCTGGGCAAAGAAAATGTGCTTGCGGTATTGTTGCCTTCTCAGTTTTCGTCGGAACATTCGGTTTCCGATGCTATAGCCCTTGCGGAAAATCTGGGATGCAGGTACGAGATTATCCCGATAGCGCCTGCTTTTCATTCGCTATCCGAACTGCTGAAACCCGTTTTTGAAGACCGGCCTTTTGATGTTACGGAAGAAAATATCCAGGCCCGCCTGCGCGCCGTGATACTTATGGCTATTTCCAACAAATTTGGTTATATTTTGCTTAATACTTCCAATAAAAGTGAGGCTGCCGTGGGGTATGGAACCCTTTATGGCGATATGTGCGGTGGGTTGGCCGTCCTTGGCGATGTGTACAAAACACAGGTGTATGAACTGGCTGATTATGTAAACAGGAATAAAGAAATCATTCCCTGCAATACTATAAGCAAACCGCCTTCAGCCGAACTGAGGCCCGGACAAAAAGATTCTGATTCCTTGCCGGAATATAACCTGCTGGACAAAATACTTTTCGGATATATCGAGCAAAACCTCAGTCCACAGCAGCTTATTGCCCGGGGCTGCGATCCCGCTATGGTGCACCGTGTGCTGAAAATGGTAAATACCAACGAATATAAACGATATCAGTCGGCACCCATACTGCGCGTATCCCCCAAAGCTTTTGGAATGGGCCGCAGAATGCCTGTGGTTGGGAAATATCTGTCATAAAATTACCAATTTTTTTATGAAATTGTTTTTCATCTTATGACCTCTAAATCATAAGAAAAAATTTTCAAATAAGATTATCTTTGCAAAAAAACTTCATGCTATCCTACATCAAACTTATCCGTCCTTTAAATCTGCTGATCATTGCCCTTACGCAATACCTGATATTGTTCTGGGTTATAAGGCCTGTGTTGGCTGAATATTCCTGCGATTTGCAGATGAGCCATCCTGTTTTTGCCCTTTTTGTACTGGCCAATATACTACTTGCTGCCGCGGGCTACGCCATCAATGATTATTTTGATATCGAAGCCGACAGCATCAACAAACCCGGAAAAAATGTACTCGAAAATAAAATCCCGCGCCGTCATGCTTACCTTATGAATATAATAATGAACTCATTAGCCTGCCTCATAGGATTTTACTGCGCTTACAAAGTAGGCTATATCATGCTGGGCTTTTTTTTCGTGGTAATAGCGCTGGCATTGTATTATTATTCATTGAAATATAAACGGCAATTTCTAACAGGCAATATTGTAGTGGCACTGATGGCGGCCTATGCTGTGTTTTCGGTGTGGCTGTTTCAGTTTTTTGCCATTTTTTCTCTGGCTAAAGCTGGTGACCCATACATCTACATACATACAATGGATGCCCGAAAGGAAATTTCTTACTTTATACTCGGATTTGCAGTTTTTGCCTTTTTGCTAACCTTGTTAAGGGAGTTTATCAAAGATATTGAAGACGTGAGAGGCGACGAGGCCGTCGGATGCAATACCTTGCCAATAAAAAAAGGTATGCAGGCTGCGCAAAAGTGGGTGCTGGCCTTGTGCATTATTGTAATACTGTTGCTGGCGGTTTGTCAGGGGCTGCTTTTTTCGTCGCAGACCGCTTTGAGTCTGTACCTTGTGGTTATACAAGCGATGCTTGTTTTTCTCATAATCAAGGTAAAAAGGTCCAGAGACGTTTCGGAATTTCATTTTTTTAGTTTGTTTGTTAAAATTATCTTGATCGCAGGATTATTATCAACACAGGTGCTTTATACTTATTTCTGATATGACATTACCCGAAAGAATCAAAGATTATCGTATCATTCTGGCTTCCGCTTCACCGCGCCGCCATAGCCTGCTCAAAGGGTTGGGCATTGATTTCGAAGTGCTGGTGCGCGAAACCCGGGAAACTTATCCCGAGAATTTACATAGGGAAGAAATTCCGGTGTATCTTGCCAAATTAAAATCAGCAGCTTATGATCCTGACGAATTTGGCCCTCACAGCTTGATTATTACTGCAGATACCATCGTATGGCTTGACGGTCATATTATTGGCAAGCCCGAGAACAAGGAACATGCTGTCAGTCTGCTCAGGCAGTTGTCGGGAAAAAGCCACGAGGTTTTTACCGGAGTATGCCTCAAAACAAAAAAAATTACTCATTGTTTTCACGCCTGTTCCAAAGTTAGTTTTCGTCCAATCAGCGATGAAGAGATTTTGTGGTATGTGAACCATTATCAGCCGTTTGATAAGGCAGGGGCTTATGGCGCCCAGGAATGGATAGGATTTGCTGGTATCGAACACATAGAAGGATCATTTTATAATGTGATGGGTTTGCCTACCCAAAAATTGTATGTAGAACTTGAAAAATTATTGTAGTTAATTTATTAATTTAAAGTTATTTGCAAATAATTTGAATATTTTTAAACGAATACACGAGAAAAAATTATAGCTTTGCTTACCCATACAAAATAATTAAATTACAAACTATGAAACTATTTACGAGATTAATGAGTATGTGCCTGATTGTAGCCATATCAAGCACTTTTGCCTTTTCGCAAATGAGTAAAGGCAGTAAGAACCCAGCCACTAACGGGGTGTTTAAACCGATAGTGTCTAAGGCCGAAAACAGCCAAACAATAGGATTTATCAATTCTTTGAGCGGTACCAAAGCCTTGTTTGATTTATTGTTTGAATATCCTGTTATTACTTCAGGCACTGCCGGTGTGGAAACCGACGGACAATTTATTTATGTTACCCGTTGGAATGCTAATCTGTTTTACAAATATAATCTGACAGGTACTCTGGTTGATAGTTTTTCAATAACCGGAGCCGGTAATATCAGGGATTTGGCTTATGACGGCCAATATTTTTATGGCAGCAGTGCTTCCAGTACAATTTATAAAATGGATTTTACGTCTCAAACCCTGGTTGGCTCTATCACCTGTCCCGCCGGAACAGTTGTAAGACATATTGCCTATGATCCCGTTAATAATGGATTTTGGTGCGGCAACTGGGATACCGATTTTTGGTTAATCAGCATGACCGGAACCCTGCTGAACACTATTCCTGCAGCTACCCATCAGCAAACCGATATCTATGGCTCTGCTTATGATGACTATACACCGGGCGGCCCGTATTTATGGTTATATCGCCAGACAACCACTAATGTAAACGATCTGGCACAGGTAACCCTCGCTACGGGAGCTCCTACCGCTGTTAATTTTGATGTTACAACCGTAGTTTCAGGCCTTACAACCAGTAATTCTGCAGGAGGATTATGTATTTCTGACCAAGTAGTACCCAATACCGCTGTGTTGATTGGTGTGGCTCAAAATGGCAAATTGTGGGGGCTTGAGCTGGCAGAAACCTCTGTTGCGTCTAATGATCTTGGTATTACTGAACTTTCTGCCCCAGTAAGTACGGATACACTGACAAATGCTGACTCAATCATCGTGGTAGTCCGCAATTTTGATACTGTTGCCCATGCAAATATTCCTGTGAATTATGTTATAGACGGCGGCGCTGTTGTTCGTGATACCTTATGGGCCACCATTCCGGGAAGTACGGATATGAGTTTTACTTTTTCACAGCCTTATGATTTCTCTATGCCGGGACATGTTTACGACATCATGATTTATACGTCTTATCCTGCCGATGGCAATACCTTGAATGATACATTGTTCACAACCGTTTCAAATATTTGGGATGTAGCCCCTGTCAGTATTGATATGTCTCCGGTAGTGGGCGTTGGTAACAATACCCCAATGGCTACTGTGCAGAACAACAGCACTATGGCTACCTCTTTTGCGGTTACCATGACCATCACTGGTGGTTATACTTCAACACAAAATGTTATTAACCTTAACCCGGGAGCCACTCAGCAAATTTCTTTCGATCCCTGGACGGCCACCCTTGGCAACAAAACCGTCGTGGTTTATACTACCCTGGCTGCCGATTCTGTGCCTGGCAACGATACCATCACCATGACCGTTGATGTACAAAACCTTACCAAAGTCTATGGCTATGTTGCTTATGACGCCGATGCCAATCCATTACCTGAAGGTCCTGCCTATACCTATTTGCAGAATCCGCAGATTGTAGTTTCATTGGCGGATCAGTCATCCATGAATTATCTTACTGCCGGAACCTGGGGACCATTGAATAAATGGTATGGTGCCGTATCAACAGACTTAGACCTTGTAACGCTTGATACCCTGACAGGAGCTCGCACCGTTGTAGGTAATATTGGATTGAATCTGGCCGGATTAACCTACGATCAGGCCACATCAACAATGTATGGCGTGTCATATGATGGTACCAACAGCAACTTATATATTATCAATCCTGCCAACGGTGCACCCACCCTGGTTGGAACCTGTGCTGCTACTTCCTTTATTAACCTTGCCTGCAGCCCTGCCGGGCAGCTTTATGCTGTAAGCAATACCGACGACAACCTCTATTCTATTGACAAAACCACGGGTACTGCTACCATTGTTGGTGCTCTTGGCTTTGATGTTGCTTATGCTCAGGATATGGAAATAGACCAGAACACAGGTATTTGCTATATGGCTGCATATAACAACACCTCTGCCGCTGGTGAAATGAGAATCATTGACCTTTCAACCGGATCATCCACACTGGTAGCAGCATTGATGCACGGCATCGAAATGACCGGCTTTGCAATTCCTTTCCAGGTGTCTGTTCCTGCATACGATGCCACTGTGATTGCAGTAGATAACCTGAATTCCAGTTGTGATCTGGCTTCAGAAAGTATCGAAATCAGAGTTGCCAACTTAGGCGCTAACTCCATTAGCAGCGTACCTGTAGCCTATTCTATTAATGGCGGTACACCCGTTGCTGATGTTATTCCTGGACCTATCGCATCAGGACAAACTGTGCCATTTACTTTTGCAGTTCCTGCCGATTTGTCTGCTGATGGCGATTATGATATTGCCATGTACACCATTTTGACAGGCGATTTAAATACCGCTAACGATACTTTGTTGTATACTGTTACCAATATTGTTCCCCAGACAGTACCTTATAATATTGATTTTGAACAAATTTCCGGACTTGAAGGCACTACTATTCTGGACAATAATAACGACCAAACTACCTGGTATCTTTCAGCTTCCGATGGCAACAATGGCCCCGCCTGTCTTGCGTATTCATGGAATACTGCAGCCGCTGCTGATGATTGGTTTATAACCTCCTGCATTAACCTTGAATCATCCAAAACATATAATGTGCAATATTATTATAAAGTTGCCAGCGCCACTTATCCGGAAAATCTTAAAGTGGCCATAGGCAATGACAATAATCCAGCCGCCCTTACTACTGTAATCAATGATCATGCTGGTATTGTCAGCACTTCGTATGTGGCTGGCAGCGGTAATTTTACCGTACCTGCTGACGGTATTTATTACCTGGGTTGGCAGTGCTATAGTGCTGCTGATATGTACAATCTTTTTCTGGATGATATCAGTATTACTGAATCTACAGGTGTTGAAGAAAACAATGCCACTGTTGAGATGATGATTATGCCCAATCCTGCCACTGATCAATTTACCGTGGTTACCTCCGAAAAAGAATCGGTGATAACTCTTACCAACTCGCTTGGTGCAGTGATTTATCAGGCACAAGTAAATGATAATAACGTTACTGTTAATACAGCCGGATTAAATTCTGGTATTTACTTTGTGAAAGTGGAAACTGTTAATGGAAGTGTTGTTAAAAAGCTTATGATTGCTAAATAACGATATATTGCCAGTTGGGAAGAGGCTGTCGCATTTGTGGCAGCCTCTTTTTTATGTCCGCAGAAAAACTTACTTTTGCGGCCAAATTCTGTGCAATAAATGATTTCAGTCAACCAGATTTCGGTTCATTTTACAGGGGAATATCTTTTTGATAATGTCTCATTTATTGTCAACGACCGCGACAGAATAGGGCTGGTGGGCAAGAACGGGGCAGGCAAAACAACCCTGCTGAAGATATTTGCCGGCTTGATGGAGCCCGAAAAGGGTTCGGTGGCATACCCATCGGGAACCACCATTGGTTATTTACCGCAGGAACTAGTTGTCGACAGCGCCAAAACCGTATTGGAAGAAACACTGACGGCTTTTGACGAGGTGAGGAATATTGGCAAAAAAATCAAGCTGTTGACTGATGAGCTGGCAAATATCACAGATTATAACTCTGCTGCCTATGGCACATTGGTGGATAAACTTAATCAGGCAAGCGAACAGTACAAAATCCTTGGCGGCGACACCGTTCAGGCCGATGTGGAAAAGGTGCTGACAGGTCTGGGATTTGATCCCGGTGATTTTGGACGACACCTGACGGAGTTTAGCGGTGGTTGGAAGATGCGTGTCGAAATTGCCAAGCTCCTTTTAAAACAACCTTCGCTGCTCTTGCTCGACGAGCCTACAAACCATCTGGACATTGAATCAATACAGTGGATGGAGGAATTTTTGCAGATATACAAAGGCGCCGTTATCGTGGTTTCGCACGACAGGGCTTTTCTTGATAATGTAACCCGCAGGACTGTCGAAATTTCTTTAGGAAAAATTTATGATTACAAAGCTTCGTATTCGGAGTATGTGATGATGCGCGAAGAACGGCTCGAAAGCCAGATAGCGACTTTTAATAATCAGCAGAAACAGATTGAACAAATTGAGCGTTTTATCATGCGTTTCCGCTACAAATCTACCAAGGCCAGGCAGGTGCAGTCAAGGGTGAAAATGCTCGAAAAAATGGAAATGGTGGAAATTGATGAAACGGATGCTTCTTCCATCAAATTTTTGTTTCCTCCGGCACCGCCTTCTGGAAAAGTTAGTGTGCAGGCCGACAAAGTTTCCAAAAGCTATGGAGAAAAACAAATTCTGAAGGATATTGACTTAATAGTGCCCAGAGGCGAGAAAATAGCTTTCGTCGGACGCAACGGCGAAGGAAAAACCACCCTGGTAAAAATGTTGCTGAACCAAATTGATTATGATGGCAAAATACTTTTAGGACACAATATTATTCCGGGATATTATGCCCAGAATCAAACGGAAATGCTGGATGGCGAAAAAACTGTTTTTCAAACCATCGACGAAGTAGCCGTGGGCGATATACGGCCTAAAATCCGTGCTTTGCTCGGTAGTTTTCTTTTTGGCGGTGATACCATCGACAAAAAGGTAAAAGTGCTGTCGGGCGGTGAAAAATCACGACTAGCCCTGGCAAAAATGTTGTTGTCGCCTATTAATTTGCTGGTGCTGGATGAACCCACCAACCACCTCGATATGGTTTCAAAAGACATTTTAAAAAATGCACTTATCCGCTTCGATGGGACCCTGATTATTGTGTCGCACGACAGGGATTTCCTGCAGGGCCTGACAAATAAAGTTTATGAATTCAAAAATAAATCCATCAAAGAATATCTTGGCGACATATATTATTTTTTGGATGCAAAAAAGATTACTTCGCTCAAAGAACTGGAAAGGAATGTGCAGACAAAACTTTCTGCAGCTAAAACTGTGGCCGTATCGGATAATAAACTAAACCGCGAAAAGAAAAAGGATTTTGAACGGGAGCAACGTAAGTTGGTCAACAAAATTTCATTGGCGGAACAGCATATAGAAAAACTCGAAGCTGAAATTGCAGGATTAGATAAAGTGCTTACAGATCCAGAAAAATATAAAGAGGCATTGAACAATAAGGAAATATTTGATAATTATCAAAGATTTAAAAGTCAATTGAAAGACGAAATAGATAAGTGGGAGGATTTGAACCGGGAGTTGGACGAACTCAATGCAAAAAATCTCTGACCGTCTCTGGGTTAAAAAGCAAAAAAATACACTGTAGTAACTATAAAAGACCAGATTACCACTGAAGCGCTGAGATATACAAGTGTATATTTGTTTTTGTGGTAATACTTGTTGGCAAAAAATGAAACCAACGGTATGGCTATCAGGGTAAACATACAGATGCCAATCAGCCCCCATTTTTTACGTACTTTTTTTACGTAGGTTTTGATTTGCCATTTAGAATTTTTATTGCTTGAGCCGAGGCCTGACACTTTGGAAGCCGGTGCTTCAACAATATTTTTTTTGGCGAAAATACGGCGGAAAAAAGGTCTTATTTTAATTTTATAAAATCTTATTATTAACCCACTTAAGTGGTAAAACAGGAATATCCCTATGATGCCGCTGATAGCTGTTATTGCCACTGTTTCAAAGTAACCCAGTCCCATTTCGAGTGATAAGGGAGGGGCAAATATTAATTTGGCAATGCTGAGCACCACAATTTGAATTACCTTGAAGAATGTATCGACTTGTAGCAGCGAGAGGAGCAAAGTCATTTTAATGATAAAAAGCTATAATTTAAAGACAAAATTATGAAAACCTTAAAGGAAAAACAAGAAAAAAATTAAATTTTTACTCCGAAGGCAAGATCGCCGGCATCGCCGAGGCCTGGAACGATATAGGCCTGGGCCGTTAGTTCATCATCAATGGCGCCAACCCATAAAGTCGTATTTTTTGATGGAAAATTTTTCTTGATGAATTCCACTCCCTGGAAGCTGGCGATGATGGCAACTATATGTGTATGGGTAGGCTTGCCTTTTTCGAGCAGGGCCTTGTGGGTGAGAACCAGCGAGGCGCCTGTGGCCAGCATGGGGTCGGCAAGGATGAGTACCTTATCGTTCAGGTCGGGGCTTGATGTGTATTCTACGCGGATATCAAATTGCCCGTCTTTATAATGGTATCTGTAAGCCGAAACAAAAGCATTCTCCGAACCGTCGAAAAAATTAAGCAGCCCTTGGTGCAATGGTAATCCGGCACGCAAAATAGTAGCCAATACCGGATATTTTTTCAATACAGGAACCTCAGCAACACCCAGTGGTGTAACAATTTCCTTTTTTTCATACTCAAGCTCCTTGCTAATTTCATAGGCTATGATCTCGCCAAGGCGTTCGAAGTTTCGGCGAAAACGCATACTGTCCTTCTGGATCTCAGCATCGCGTATTTCAGCCACGTATTGATTTACGAGAGAATTCTCAGCTCCTAAGTTTCTTACCATTGGAATTTGTATTATTTCTTTTGCTAAAGTAATTTATTTTTTATTTTCAACACGGATTTTATAAATTTAATTATAAAATCGGGCAACCTGCTGATTTCAATTTTTTGATAATTTCTTTCTGAAGCGCCAAAGCTTCTGTAAAACCTTGCGAGGCCTGTATTGTCAGAACCTTCAAAATCCAATATCAGTTGGCTGCCGGCATGGGTTCTGATGAAAAAATCGATGAGATAAGGCATGGCATGGTGATTTTTTCCACTGATGGTGGTGGCAGAAAAGAGAAATACTGCCCTCCCGCATCCTGTAACAAAAAGAATTCCCGCTTGCAACTTCCCTGAAGAGTATATATGCCATAACTCCCCACAGGATTGCCTGCCGGCGGCTTCGGCAATGTTACGCAGCACAGCGTAGAAGTCACGGGGTAAGGTGCCGATTTTTGTTTCATTGTTGTCCCTGAATATCTGAATCAAATTTTCTATTTTATCTTCATGCCTGATACTGAAAAATGTATCAGGTATTTTTTTTAGGTTGCGGTGCAGGTTTTCAGAATACATTTTTTGTATTTCCGCATAAGGCTTGTTAAGATTCAGTTCGAGATTGATGTGTTTTTTTTTTACTGCTTTTATTTTTTCAGGAGGATTGCCGAAGTTCAAAAGTGTTTCTACATATTTGAATTTTGATGGGATGGCATGAATAAAGTCCTCCACCTTTGAAGCGCTGATATCCTCACATGAAAAAACACCCAGTTGCTGTGTCAGCGTTGGGGGAAAAATATAAAGAAAACCAGCTTTTTTTCTGAAGGGCAAAGGCATCACCGCGATGTAATCATCTTCCACCAGCGCATCCCAATGCTCGCAAGTGCTGTCGAGGTACCAACTGTAGGCATACACATGGCCGTTGATGGATCGGGTGATACAGGCATTCCATTTATCCTTATCAAGTTCGTTGTGAGCAACATAACAGATCATCAGGTGTGATTTTTTTATACTAGAAGCGCAGCCTGCGCTGTCAGCCGTTATTCTTTATTCAAAAATACTGTTTTTTATAAAGTCAAATAAAAAATAATTCTGAAAACAAACACTGATAACTGAAAAGTGAGGTGTGCCTGTTTTTTTGTTATGTTGTTATCTTTTTTCGAAGACAATTCATAGGGCAGGGGAGGTCCTTTTTACTTATAATAGATGTTGTGGCGGGCGTCTTTGTTCCATTGGTTCCACTGAACATCAGGGGTCACTTTTACTGCCGACAGTGCTCCTTCGGCCCCAACATACATATACCCCTTGTTTGTTAGCAGTTGCCCATCAATGTTGCCTTTAAGCTTCTGAGTTTTCACAAGAACACCGGTAGCCAGATCGAATGTCTTGATTTCTCCTTGTGCAGTGGCCAATACTACTTTTTCGTTGGCTACCAAAGGTATCTGATTAGGATGTGTGCTGACGGAGTGTTGCCAGAGGATTTTTTCGCTGTTGGCATCAAAAGCTGTCACACTCACACTGTCGGTGATGATTACGATATGGTTTTTATAAACCACCGGATGGGCGCCGTTATAATTCATTTGTTCGTAACATGAACGGCGGTTGTTGATTTTTTTTGTTGCGAGGTGTGTGGGATATTTTTTCTTTATCTGTAAGGTTTTTCTGTCGAGAACTACCAACTGTTCCCTGCTATTGACGGAGGCAGTTACATAGATATTTTGAGGTGTTAGTGTTGGCGAGGAAACAGCCTTGATGTTATTTGAGAACAGGGATTGTTTGCCCGATATTTTGTCAAATACATAGTAATTGCCGCTTTGTGAAGCCACATGCACCTCTTTTCCTTCCACCACGGGACAGGCAATAACCTCTTTGTCTATCCAGTTGATCCAGTTCATTTTTCCGGAACGCAAATCAAAACTTGTAACAACAAAACTTTCGGAAGGGTTGGCCGGATTGGAATATCCATTATTATAAACCACATAAACGCTGTTGCTGTCGGCTGAAGGTGTTGAATAAATGGTGCCGGCCAGCCATTTGCTCCAGAGCATCTTTCCCGTGGAAGCATCAAAGGCATATAAAGTACAGGAATAGGTATTTACTAACAGGACTCCTTCATGATATACTATCGGCGATGCCCCCGATTCGCCCAGTTCGATGCCCCACTGATAAGCTCCGGTAAGTGCCTGCAGGCAGTAAAAATTCGGGGAGTAAAAACCTTCCTGGGTATAGAGGTTATTGCCAATTATTGTGGAGGTGCCAATAGGCCCCGAAGTGGCAAAGTCAATGTCGAAACCCTGGTCGGTAATTTTTAAATAATTTGATGGCTTCCTGGCCGCACGTACCGGGGTTTGTTCATGATTAACCACAAAACCTTTTTCGTTGATATGCCTTTCGGCCATCATTTGTTCTATGGCTGCTGATCCTCTGTACCGACGGGTTATTGATGCTGAAGCAAAACCCAGGCTTGATGGTACTTCTACCAGGTGTATGCCGCTTTCATATTTCAGGTTAACAAGGTAATTTGCGCCTTTTTCAAGCATAAATCGACAGGCCCCGTTTTTATCAGTTGTGCCGGCATAAACCTTTTTACTGTTTTCTGCATCCAGGAATACCTTTTCGTTTGGTAGTGGCTGGTCATCAAATCCTACCAGGCTGATAGTAAACAGCATATGGGTTGAAGTTCCTTTTGTCTGCGTGATGTTTGTCTGAAATATCGTGTCGCCTTTTGAGGATTCTTTTACTTGGGTTCTTTCGTAATACACTACATTTTTGAACTCTGCATTTGCCTTATTGGGCACTTTAAATGTATGGACAGCCTGATTGCCTTCAACATCAACCTCGAAATCCTTATTTCCAGGTAAATAAAAAGTGGCAATTCCGTTGGCATCGGTTGTTCCTTTGTACTTGACTTTGTCATTGCAGTCAACAATTTCCAGCGGTGTATTTGGAATGGCTGTTTCATTATTTTTTCGCAGGTCAATCATGAATTTTACCACATTGGGCTGGCCTTTAAGTTGTTGTGGCAGGCGGGTTGTAAATGTGATGCCCGTACGGTCATATTTTGTTTTTTCTGCAAATATTTTTTCCGGGTCGTAGGTCACCGTTTTGCCTCCTTTCCCTTTAAAGCCTTCCGGGAGATCTAATGTTGCAGCATCTTTAATCTCCAGGTAACTAAAGGCGTATGTCCCGCCTTCGGTCAGGGTAAAAGTAGCTGTACCCGTGTCATTGGTTTTTGATTTAAGAACGATATTTTTTTCGCTGTTTTGCGCCGTAACCAACACGTCTTTTACTGGTTGGCCTTTAGTGTCTTTTATGGAAAAAGTGTATGTGCACTGGGCGTATAATGCCATATCAAAGCAAAAAAGAATTAATACGAACAATAATTTCTTCATGCGTTTAAGATTAAATTTTTTAATGAAAAAGGAATAATTGTGTATTTGCCTTAATACTAACGAAAATACTACTTCTGTTATTTCGCTATGTGAAATAAATATCTGGGAAATTTTTCCTAAAGAGAAAATTTGTAAACTCTCACATATAATAGAAATATTCCTCACTTTCCTGCCGTTTCGGCTGGCAGGCTTTCATGTCTGCGTTGTGCAGGCAGGGGCAGAATGCCGCCGGGTAGGTGGCGGAGCGAAATGATAAATCATTTTGTTTTTTAATTGTTTCAGTTGGGTTGATGGTTGTTCCCAATAAATAATACAAAAACATTCACCCGTTTGTTTTATAATCTGCTATAAAACTTCAGCCACCACAAAAGTGCTGCCACCGACAAAGATTAAATCGTTAACGGCAGCCTGCTCCCGGGCTGCACTTAAGGCTTCTGCAACCGAACAATATGCTTTTCCGTTGCGTCCTGCACTGGCGGCTGTTTTTTGCAGCGCCAAAACATCAAGTCCCCTTGGAATATCTGGTTTACAGAAATAATAGGTGGCATCTTCAGGCATTAGTTTGATTATCGCCTGAATATCTTTGTCGCTTACCATCCCGAATACAATGTGAAGTTTATTGTATTGCATTTGTTTTATTTGCGTTACCACCTGGGTTAATCCGTCTTTATTATGCCCTGTGTCGCAGATGACAAGCGGTTGTTGCGATAATACCTGCCAGCGTCCCTGAAGGTTGGTATTTTTGATTACTTTTTTCAAACCCCTCATAGTGTTTTTTTCTTCAATTGTGTACCCAATGGCATTCAATTGTTCAATAGCTGACAGAACAACGGGGATATTTTCCTGTTGATAAATACCTCCCAAAGCACAATAAACGTTTTTAAAAAAAGGTTTGTCATCCCTTTGAATTTCGCAAGTACTGCCAAAGGGAGGCTGGTTTATAAAACGAAAATCATTGGCATGAAAAACCTTGTCGGCAAATACAATTTTACTTTTGTTTTTTGAAGCGGTTTCCAAAAACACTTTTTCTGTTTCTTCTTGTGTTTTTCCAATAACGACAGTTGTTCCCGGCTTAATAATACCGGCTTTTTCGAAAGCAATTTTTTCCAGTGTGTCACCTAAAAATTGTGTATGGTCAAGGCCGATATTAGTGATTATAGTTAGTACTGAGCGAATAATGTTGGTGGAATCGAGCCTTCCGCCCATACCTGTTTCTACCACGGCGATATCAATTTTCTGTTCCGAAAAATATTCCATAGCGAGTTCAAAAGTGATTTCGAAAAACGATGGATGAATGCTCGCAAAATCCTTTTTATAGTTGTTAACAAAGGATACTACCTTGCTTTTCGGTATCATTTTTCCGTTGATGCGTATGCGTTCGCGGAAATCTTTGAGATGCGGTGATGTGTACAGCCCTGTTTTCAGGCCTTGCGTTTGCAACACGGAAGCGATCATGTGCGATACCGAACCTTTACCATTAGTTCCTGCAATATGGACAGAAGGAAAGTTCAGTTCCGGTGCCCCGCAGAGCCTGCTCAGGGCAAGGGTATTGTCAAGGCCTGATTTATATGCTGCTGCCCCAACACGATGAAACATCGGCAGGCAGTCGAACATATAGGCAAGGGTTTTTTCGTAGTCAGTCATCAGTTAAATAATTGGGTGAGCAAAATTATCGAAATAAAAATTGATTTAATCCAAATTAAGGTTTATAAATTTCTAAACCTTAATTTTGGCTTGCTATAGTTTTAAAATTACGCCTCTTATAAATTCAAAAACTATGAGGTAAATGGCTGCAATCATAGTGCTTAATAACAGCCCCGACAATGATGCCGGGGCTATTGATATTTTTTTCATAATAAATATCCAGTAGTGGAATTATGTAATAACTAAAAAAAAATTTTACATCGTGTATTATTTTTGTTCTACTTAGTACAAACCATTTTTTTTGTATCTATTACTTTCCCATCAACAATTATGCTGTATGTGTACATTCCACTGCTTAGGTTTGCTGCATATACTTTCAACACTCCGTAGCCCGAGGTTGTTATATCAACCGTCTTTAAGATTTTGCCGTAATTATCCGAAAAAATTATTTGTGCATACTTTATATCTTCCGGAATAAAATAATTTATCATGGTATTTTCTGCAAAAGGATTAGGCACATTTTGATCGAGCACTACAGCCATGCGGTTTGATAGTTCTACTTCTGTTACTGTCAAATCATTACCTGATGGATTAACAAGATTTTTGTTGGTCGAATTACAGCATTTATCTAACATAGCTTCTAATTGATTTAGTCGATCGTTCATTGCCATCATTATCGAATCGTTTCTTTTTTCCAGTTCGATCATTGCTGAAACGATAATAGGTATAAACTTGGTTTCGTTTATTGTAAGAATGGTGCGCTCCGGAGCAATTACATTGCCTGAACTATCCTGCATTTCGTTGATGGTCTTTGCTTTTACCAATTCAGGAAAAATGTTCTGAACCTGTTGTGCACTGAACCCATACTGGTTGCCGGCAGGCAGAGGAATATTATCAATACCTTGGATATAGTGGAATGTATAGGGCTTAACCTGCTTTAACAGATAATATGCATTATTAATAGGCTGCATATTAACTTTTATTGATGAATCCGAACCTGTCCAGACACCTCCAGGAATAAAACCATCTCCCATTACGTTTAAGTCACCATTAATGTCTAACAGTGCTGGACCATAACTCCCTTCAGCATTATTCACATCGTAACCAATTGTTATTTTACCGCCATCTTGAGGTACATATACCGCAGTATAATCACTACTTGGAACTTGAAACCAACCGGCAATTGTACGTATTCTTTCGGTTACGCTTTGTATCCCTATAGCCCTGCTTGCGGCGCCATCTGTATTGTCATAATTGGTAACAAGAATACCTTTTGTAGCCATTTCGTAAGATTGTTGCAGAACTTCTAATTTTGCTTTTGGTGTGCAATCATATAGGCCAATTCCAACATTATTAACATCGGCTCCTTCTTCATTACCTTCAAATATATAGTTATGATTATGTAATCTAATCCACGAATCATAAGGCAATTCGGCAGCAGTGTTTGAAACCTCACATTCAAAAAACTGATTGCCATTTATGCCGCCCTGATTACGCCATAAAACACCATCACCATCTATTGTAACAACATCAAAAATATTTGTTGTGATTGGCATCTGCCTTATACGCGCATTACTATCAACATCAAGACTTTGAGTGGGTTGCTCATTAAGCCCTGCAATTGTAAAGTCTCCAATGCCAAAATGCCCATCGGGTGTAAATCGGCCTACTTCCAAGCCATCATTAGAAGTTATTCTCGGATCAACTCCAGTTGCGCCTGGATAGCCTGTGAAAATAAACCTTAAATTATCAGGCCCCTGCCCAAGGGGATATTGCAAATCCTGGTGATGATTATCGCCCCAGCAAATCACGGCATCTGATAAA
>DAOOWO010000010.1:0-17909 GCA_035371225.1 Bacteroidales bacterium
AAAACTTTGTTCAGCGCCGTTTCGGGGAAGGCCTTATTCGGCTTTATCGAGTTCATTTAACTTTTGTAGGGCGTTATTTTTAAGGCTGCCGCCACGGTTTACTAGTTCATCAAGCAGGATGCGGGCCTCAGCGGTCTGTTTTTTTTCAGCGAGGATGATGGCTTTTTGCCATAATGCCAGATCGTAGTATGGATTGCTTTTCTTTTTCAGTATTGTGTCAAGATGGGGTATGGCGGCATCTTTTTGGCCTTCGTAGTAATACGACATGGCTAAGTAATAGATGGATTCATAATCATGGCTGTTTTGTGTAAGCTTTTTATTGAACTCCGGAATAGCTTTTTTGTATTGTCCGGCATAATAATACGATAATCCATTGACAACAGGTGTTTTAACCTGTGCGCGACGTGCTTCCTTATTAGCAGATTTTTTTCCGGAAAGCACAACTTCGTCAATGGATTTTTCATTTGACTCCAGCGGAAGGTTATCTTCAGTAACCGCTTCTTCGGCATCTTTATGTACTGCGGACAATGCTATTTCCTGAGTAACAGAGACAGAATTTTTCGTTTCGGATTTAGTTTCGGCGAGTGCGGTGCCGCCAAGAACAATTCCCTGATCAAAATCTCCCGCATAAATATCCTTACGGTATTCTTCTTTTTTATCCGGGCTGTCGGCAATATAACCCGACATATCGTCCACAACTACCGTCACCGCTCCCGTGGCTGTGGCGGATGTTTCCCTGTCAGTATTCGCCTTGCTTTCATACAGGCCGGCAGCATTTTGTGGAGCCTGCGAGGGTGTGCTTTTCGTTTTGTCTTCCTTCACTGGGATTTTTTCGGCAGCCTGGTTTGCCATTTCGGGCAGTGATTTTTGCTCTTCTTCAACAATTGATTTCTTCATACTTTGCGGAGCTGTATAACTGAAATCTTTTTTTTCGTTTTTAATTTGCAGATTAACAAAATAATACCCTGTAAAAATCAGTATAATACTCGCAGCAATGGACAGGGTGGTAATGAGCATTCTCCTGCTGGCAACCTTGTGGGCTGTATTATTACTATAGGTTGATTTCAGGGATGATTTTATAGCGGATACCTCCTTGAAAATCTTATCGTGCTCCTGCATATTTTCATAAGCCTCCATCGCTTCATTGCATAATAAACAGCCTGCCAGGTGCTGTTCCAAAAGATTTTTTTCTTTTGCCGAAAGTTGGTTTTTCAGGTAAAGGGAAAGCCCCTCCTCGCTGATACATCCCGAAGGACCAAATATCCGGTTCTGTTTGTCTGAAGGTTTCATTTTGTATTTTCGAGCATGAGTTTTAAATTTCTTTTTCCGTTTTGTATAAAGCTTTTTACCTGATTCATAGAATATTGAGTTGTGTCAGCCACCTCCTTATACGATTTTTCATGCAGATAAAACAATTCGATGCAAATACGTTGTTCATCACTCAGTTTTTTGATGGCGTCGGGCAATTTTTTGTCAATAATTTCGTCTTCAGCATGATTAAGAGAAAAATTCCCGTTAAAATCCATAAAATCCTGTTGAAAATTTTTCAGTTGAAGTTGTTCGTTGAAAGACACGGAGTTTTCTTTACGTAAAATCATCAGGCAATGGTTTTTCGCCACGCTGTATAACCAGCATTTAAAGTTTTCTATCTCATGGTCTTTCAGGGCCATATATAATTTTTCAAAAATCTGCATGACGGCTTCACGGCGGTCGTCTTCCTGATGGAAGTACTTTAATGTGATACCGTAAACCAGATGGGCATAGCGGTTGAAAAGTTCGCCAATGTAAGAAGTGTCGTCGTTTTGGCGATACAGTTCAATCAACTCCCGGTCAGTGAGCGGGTCAGGGGGTTCAATGGATTTTTTTTTAAGAAAGAGAGCCAATTTTCGGGAGATTGATATGCAAATTTAAGTTTTTATTGTGAAATATTGTATGGGGCACTTACTAAAAAGAAGTCGCTGTTGACAGTCAAAAATTCTTGCCCTATAATTGTCGAGGAACTAAAAAAATCCCAGTAATGGTTTAATATGGTAATTTCATTTTTAAGGTGTTATTAGAAAAAATGGCGCAATAAGTAAAGAAAAAAGTGTCTTTTTGCAAAACATGACATTAAAAAAAAAGGCAAAAGGAGCTCTGCCCGACGTCAAGGCCGGCGCCCCGAAATTTTGCAAGCAATATTGCCCGATAAAAATTCGGTGTAGCCGGCCTGGCTCGGCAGACAGGAACACCGATAATATTCATAGAAAAATTTAGTAGTTAAATATCAAGGTGCAGAGCACCGTAATATATTTTTGCTTCACACATAAAAATAAAGATGTTCATGCATGGCCCCCATGCCAAGCTTTATATGGAAAAAAACGCGAGAATATTAGGTAACAATACCCGCCTTTCCGGATTTGTAAACAAGATATTTACATCAATGCATTAAGGGGCGTCCATAATCAGGAGCACAATATTACGGTACGATGTACCTTATTTTTCGTACGTTTTATAATTTTACAAATGTTACGGGGCTCTGTACCTGACAAGTGTGACGTCAAAAAACCTGAGAAAAATTCCGAATAGGTTGTACCAGTATGGCACATCTTGGCGTATCGAAGGATATCTGCGCTATAAAATCCTGCATTTTCATCCTGTATTCTTCTATTCAGACAAAGGGTCCTTGTATAGAAATATCAGCCAAGGCAGAAATACAAACAGGTGAAATCGTTACAAAATTTATGCGGTACAGTTGTTTTAAATAAAATTATTGATAAGTTTTAACACCTCAAAAAAGATTTAACCTTTAATTTATTTTGAATTGTTCATGTTAAAGGGAAAATCAGTAGTTTAGCCATCAAAATTTGGGATTTATGAAAAAAATTGTTACCTATAACGTAAACGGGATACGTGCCGCATCATCAAAAGGCTTGCTCGACTGGATTACTTCGGTGGATGCCGATATTGTCTGTTTTCAGGAAACCAAGGCACAGCCCGAACAGATTCCGACAATGGAGTTTAATGCCCTGGGGTATCATAGTTACTGGTTTTCGGCAAAAAAGAAAGGATACAGCGGTGTGGGGATTATTACCCGGCAAGAACCGGACAAAGTTGTTTATGGTATGGGTATTCCAAAATATGATGACGAGGGCCGTGTATTGCGTGCCGATTACGGCGACATTTCGGTGATAAGCGTATATCATCCTTCAGGGTCCAGCGGCGATGACCGTCAGGCCTTTAAAATGGTATGGCTCGACGACTTTCTGAATTGGGTTAACGAATTAAAAAAATCACGCCCTAACCTAATTATTTGTGGTGATTACAATATTTGTCACAAGCCCATTGACATTCACGATCCAATACGCAATGCCACCAGTTCGGGTTTTTTGCCCGAAGAGCGCGAATGGATGTCTAAATTCATTGATTCGGGTTTTGTAGATGGTTTCAGGGCGTTTAACAACGAGCCAAAACAATACACCTGGTGGAGTTTCAGGGCAAACGCCCGTGCCAAAAATCTGGGCTGGCGCATTGATTACCACATGGTGAGCAACCCCATCAGTCATCTAATGAAACGTGCGGTGATTTTGCCTGAAGCCAAACATTCCGACCACTGCCCAAGCATACTTGAAGTGGATTTCTGATCCTTTTTGGGGTTATCCCCCGGTGAAGGCGGCCATCAGGAGAGTCTCCCGGGCACCAAAGCCCCCAAACTTGAAACGCATTTTTAACAGCACAGTGTTAGTATCTTACGAAGATTGCGGCTTAGGACGTTTTTTATAAACGTACTTTTGAAAAAAATTCAGACATGAAAATACTGAAACCGGTCTTTTTATTTGCACTTTGCTGCTTGTTTCTTTCGTCGTGCGTATCCCTGAAAAAATATCAGGAAATGGAAAATAATCAAAAAAACTGTACGGAAGAAAACAAAACTCTTAAAGGCAAGGTGATGGAATATGTTACCAGACTTACCGAACTCACAGCCACGGCAGATAAGCTGAAAAAACAAAACGAGCTTCTTGTTGCCGACTCGATAAATAATGGCATGAAACACAGAGAATTGACCCGCAAATATGATGACCTGAGCATGGCTTACGATACCTTGCAAAACAATAACCTAAAACTACTGAAAGGCAATAAATTTGAAACTCAAAAATTGATTTCAGAGCTGGAAAAAACCAAAGAAACCTTACAAAAAAAAGAAGACGACCTGAAAAAACTGGAATCGGAATTAAACACCAAACTGGACAACCTCAACGAAATGCAACTGAAGCTCGACGAAAAACAACAGAAACTTAACGAGCTGCAAAACATTCTGGACAAAAAAGATTCGGCGGTTAAGGCACTGAAAAACAAAGTATCGGAAGCCTTGCTCGGTTACGAAAACAATGGGTTGACGGTAAAGCAAATGAATGGCAAGGTATATGTTTCTATGGATGAAGCCCTGCTTTTTGCTTCAGGAAAGTACGAAGTGGCTTCCAAAGGAGCTGATGCCTTGAAAAAACTGGCAAAAGTACTGGAAACCAATGTGGATATCAATGTCATGGTGGAAGGCCATACCGACAATGTTCCTTACAAGGGCAGTGACCAGATTCTTGATAATTGGGACCTCAGCGTAAAACGCGCAACCACCGTAATCCGCATCTTACTCTCCAACTCAACCATTGCCCCTGTACGCATAACGGCAGCCGGTCGCAGCGAATACTTCCCTGTGGACAAAGCCAATACCTCTGAAGCACGGAGTAAAAACCGCCGTACCGAAATTATACTTACACCAAAATTGGACGAGCTGTTAAAGATTATTGAAACTAACTGACAGAAATTGTAATCTTCAATCAAAATCTATATATTTGCAGAGGTAGATCATTACGATCTGCCTCTTTTTATTAAATTAATATCCATGGAACAATTTGAAAAAAAAATTCAATATACGCCCGAAGACCTGCAACTGGCGTATGCTACGCATCTAAAAAAAATGTACCCGATACGCAGCCGCATGTTATTGGTTATTGCAGCCGTTTCATTTATTATCGGATGCATATTATTGTTTTATGAACGTAAAAACGGCAGTGTCGATTATACCAACTGGGCTGCATGGTTCCTTATTGCCTATGGAGTGGCAATCGCGGGATTGTATTTTTACAATCAGCACAATCTGGGCAAAAGAATGTTTTCGAAAATGCCGGACTTTATAAATCCGTTCAGTTATATTTTTTCTTCGGAACAGATACAGGTGTCTTCCGATAATATTAACAATACAAATAAGTGGGAGTTTTACGAGTCGGCTCTTATCACCCCCGAAATCATCATATTATATCCCAATAAATTCCGGTTTAATTTATTTCCAAGAAAATACTTTACGGACGAAGAGTTTGACATGCTGAAGCAATGGATACGCGCAAAAATTAAAACCAAAGAAGTAAAATGAATTTTCCGGAATTGATAAAACTTCGGCAAAGCAGCCGAAAATACGACAGCCGCACCGTGGAACGGGAAAAGACAGAACGCTGCGTGGAGGCAGCCCGGTTGGCTCCATCAGCCTGTAATTCGCAACCCTGGACCTTTGTGGTAGTGGATCAGCCTGAATTAAAAAATAAAGTAGCCAGCGAAACTTTCAGCACCGTGGCTCCATTCAACAGGTTTGCCCTGCAGGCGCCGGTAATCGTAGCCATAGTAACAGAAAAACCTTCGCTGCTGTCGCAATTTGGCAGCCGTATAAGAAACAAGGATTTCTACCTTTTTGATATCGGCATTGCAGCCGAACATTTTTGTCTGCAAGCGGCCGAAGAAGGCTTGGGAACATGCATACTCGGCTGGTTCAACGAAAAAAATGTCATGAAACTGCTGAATATACCTAAAAATAAACGAGTTGGACTGCTGATTACGTTAGGCTATTCAACATCCAGAATAAGGGAAAAAACAAGAAAACCATTAAATAAAATTTTAAAATACAACAGCTATGAATGAAATATTAGAGAGTATTAATCTTCCATTGCTTCAGGATGCCGATTTGAAAAATAAAGTCGTCCTGGTACGTGTCGATCATAATGTGGTTAAAAAAGGAATAATTCACGATCCATACAGGATTGATGCCACTATTTCGACCTTATATTATATCAATGCCAAAGGGGGAAAAATCATCCTGATGACACATGCCGGGCGCCCGAAAAATAAGAAAACAGGAGAAATAGCGGTTTCTGACGACACCTCGGTAAAACCAATAGTAGATTACCTGCAAAACAAACTGCACATTACTATCAAGGTGCCCGAATTTCAGCAGTACGGGACTCATGGCTATCTTGATGTGGAAACATCTATCAATCACCTGATACGCGACTTGAACGACCATACCATCGACATGATTTACCTGCCCAACACCCGTTGGTTTTTTGGTGAAGAAGCCAAAGGCGCGGAGGCTGACCGTTTTGCATACCAGCTTGCCGGACTTGCCGATATCTTTGTAAATGATGCTTTCGGATCATGGCAGGCCCATGCCTCCACGGTTAATGTGGCAAAATATCTTCCTTCTTATGCCGGATTCCTTTTGCAGAAAGAAATCTCTAACCTGCAGCGAATTTACAAACCCGACCAACCCTTTATTTCTGTGGTAGCCGGCTCCAAATTCGACACCAAGGTGGACTCGCTGAATGCGCTGCTGAAAGTGTCGGATCATCTGGTGCTGGGTGGTGTTATCTATAACGCGTTCCTTTGTGCCAAATATGGTTTCACTATCGAAGGCATAGAACCCGAAGATATGGAACTGGCCAAAAAGTTTGTAGAATATGCCGCACAATTTCCGGGCAAATTGATAGAGCTTCCGTTTATCGTAGAGTCTGACACCATGGAAGGCTTGCGCCCCGGGCAATATCGTGTGCATAACATCAAAGACATCAAAGCCGGAACCAAATTAAACTATGTGCTGGATGTGGACCCGAAATCGTTTCAGGATCCCGAAGTTAAAAAAGTGTTTTTAGAGGCCAAAACCATTTTCGTGAACGCTGTTATGGGCTTTACTCCTCACTTCAATGAAGGTACTATAGCACTCGACGAGTTGATCGATGCAAATGATAATGCCGTGAAACTTTATGGCGGCGGCGACACCCTGCAGGAGTTGAAACGGCTGCTACCGGGACTTTACATAGTAGCCCTCGACAGCCCGAAGTACTATATTTTTACCGGTGGCGGAGCTGTACTCAAAGCAATACAGGAAGGGAATGTCCTTGGACTGGAACCGGTGAAAGCGCTGATGAAATCGAAAGACAGCAACTAAAGGCTGTAGATTAATTATTTGCAAACAGTTTAATAATGAAATCAACTGTAAAATATAGTTTAACCTTTACCCTCTTATTTTCTTTGACCTTTATAAATTGTAAGAAAAGCGAAGAAAGAGATTTAATTAAAGATTATGAAGGCATTTATAATGTGACACACATAGATCAGACTCTGGAAAATCTACAAATTGCGACAACTGAAGAAAAAATTGAATTAGAGGTAAAAAAATCATGTAAAGGAATTAAAATTAGAGGTGTAGAAGGCATAGATAATTTTAAATTAAACTATAAGGATAGTACTTTTACAGAAGAAGATGGTGAAACGACTGCTCATGGAAAACTTTTACCGAATGACAGTATTACTTTGACAATTTCCTACTCATTTAAGCTTCCATTTGCTGACATTTACCACATGAAGAAAAAATAAAACCGTTTGCTAACACATGCTGAGCATTATACAATGACAAAGTTTTGATGGATTGAAAAAGTTTATGTATTTTACACAATGCCAGGCGTGAGACCGATCTGAATACTATAAAGGGTAAACTCCGGAAACCATGGAAACTGAACAAAGGACAAAATACACGTACCCCATGATCGCGTTGACCACGCTGTTCTTTATGTGGGGCTTTATTACCTGTATGAACGATATACTTATCCCATACCTGCGTAAAATGTTTGACCTGCAGCGATGGGAGTCGATGCTGGTGCAGTTTACATTTTTTACAGCTTATTTTGTGGGCTCCCTGGTATATTTTATATTGTCGGTCAGGAAAGGCGATCCGATTGCAAAAAGGGGTTACAAAAATGGGATATTACTGGGTTTGTTCATTTCCGCGGGAGCTTGTCTGCTGATTTATCCCGCGGCGGCATTGCAGAGTTTCCCCTTGTTTCTTGCGGCCTTGTTTATTCTTGGGTTGGGATTTACCTTACTGCAAATAGCTGCCAATCCTTATGTGGCATTGCTCGGGAAGCCCGAAACGGCGTCCAGCCGGTTAAATCTGTCACAGGCGTTTAACTCCTTCGGTACCACCATAGCCCCCATACTCGGCGGGTTTCTGGTTTTTGATTTTTTCGCGAAAGTGGGCAACCCGCTGATAGGACGTACCGGAAATATTATTTCCAACGATATGGGCAGCCCCTTGTCGGCGGCCAGTGTCCAACTCCCCTACCTGATTTTTGCAGCAGTATTTGTTGCCCTTGCAGTTGTTTTTTATTTGATAAAACTACCTGAATTTTCAGCATCCGCCAAAATCGAAAAAGGTGTCGGTGCCTTGCGTTTCAAGCAGTTGTATCTTGGAATGATTGCCATTTTTGTGTACGTTGGCGCCGAGGTGGCCGTGGGCAGTTCTTTTATTAATTATGCAAAAGAAAGCCTTGATATGCCCGAAATGAAAGCGAAGGCTTTCCTGGCATTTTATTGGGGCGGGTTGATGATTGGCCGGTTTCTGGGATCTATCTCATTAAGCGGCATTAGCAGCACCAGAAAATACCTCATTATGCTTCTTGTTTCGGTCCTTACATTTTTTGTAATTTACGGGGCCAATTATTTTGTAATGAATTATTTCGAAGGACAGCAAGGCCTCGGGATTGAGGAGGTGGCCCCTTACCTGATTTTTGTCTTTGTGAATTATCTTGGCTTTATTTTAGGCAAATCAATGCCGGCGCGAACCCTGATGATTTTTTCTCTGATAGCAATCATCCTTTTGGGAATAGCGCTGGCATCGAGCGGTATTCATACTTTCTGGACCATTATCGGCCTGGGGTTATTCAACTCCATT
This sequence comes from Bacteroidales bacterium, assembly GCA_035371225.1. Classification (GTDB taxonomy): domain Bacteria; phylum Bacteroidota; class Bacteroidia; order Bacteroidales; family CAIWKO01; genus CAIWKO01. Next base: position 9,029 of record DAOOWO010000010.1, read on the forward strand.
ATGTGGTCCAATATCTTTGCCCTTTCCATTGCCGGCCTCGGAAAAGATACCGCACAAGGATCCTCCTTACTGGTGATGATGATATTGGGCGGCGCTGTTGTCCCCATGATTGTCGGAGCCTTTGCCGATATCATCGGAGGGTATCACTACGCGTTTTTTGTCCCGATAATTTGTTACGGCTACCTGGCCTATTATGGCTGGAAAGGATATAAACCAAAATATAAACATTCAGAAAATATAACGGCATGAAAAATATTGCAGCAGGCATTGATGTGGGCGGCACCAATACGGTAATCGGCATGGTAGACAGCGATGGCAAATGTTGGTATAAAACCTCAATAAGCACCCCCGGTTATGATGATGCCGCAGTGTTTGTACACGAGATTGCCCGGATAATAAAAGAGTATTTTCTTTCCAATACAACTTCTAATCTGGTTGGTATCGGCATTGGAGCGCCCAACGGAAATTACTATAACGGTAGTATTGAATTTGCGCCCAACCTGAAATGGAAAGGCGTTGTTCCTCTTGTTGGCTTGTTCCGGCAACATTTTGATGTCCCGGTGGTACTTACCAACGATGCCAATGCTGCCGCCATTGGCGAAATGGTTTATGGCAATGCCAAAGGAATGAAAAATTTTATTGAAATCACCCTGGGTACCGGGGTCGGAAGCGGCATCGTGGTTGATGCGAACATGGTGTACGGGCACGACGGCTTTGCCGGAGAAATAGGACATGCCATCGTGTTTCCCGGAGGACGTGTTTGTGGCTGCGGGCGGTCAGGTTGTCTCGAAGCATATTGTTCTGCAAGCGGTATTGTGAAAACATACAACGATTTACTTGCCAGGGACGGAAAAAAAACTGAAGGAGAAATAACACCATATAAAATCTCAAAGCTGGCAGAAAAAGGCGACAAAACAGCTATCAGCACCTATGAATATACCGGCGAAATTCTGGGACTGGGATTGTCGAACAGCGTGGCACATACCAGTCCTGAAGCCATATTTATTTTTGGCGGTATTGCCAATGCCGGCGAATTACTCTTTAAACCACTGAAAGAAAGTTTTGAAAAATATCTGTTGCAGGTGTATAGAAATAAGATCAGCATATTACCCTCAGGTATTATGGAAAATGATGCCGCGATACTGGGAGCCGCCTCCCTGGTGTGGAAACAGTAGTATATAATTTACAGGCTGTCTGACAAACAGTAAATTCGTTTATTAAAATATCTTTAATGAAAACTATCCCCAAATTTTTTCTTCTTACCGTTATGATTCTGTTCTCGGCAAGCCTTTCCGGGCAAAAGCAGATTATTTCCATTTCCCCGGAGCCGGTTGAAATGACATACTCTAAAGGGCGTTTTATCCTCACCCCGCAAACAAAGATTTATGTTGACAACATGGAAACTTCGGGTAAAGACGCTGCCGTTTTTAATGAATATCTTTCAGAAAACTATGGTTTTTCGTTATCCATAAACCAAAGCCAGAAATACGACAGCAATTCCATAGTGATAAAGAAATCTGTCAACAAAGAGATGCCGCAGGATGCTTACCGGATGGATGTTTCCAGTGGTTATATTATCATTGAAGGCAAAGACGCTGGCGTTTTTTATGCATTGCAAAGCCTGAAACAGTTGTTGCCAGCCTATAAAACCGAACTTATCAAGATAAGAAATCTCAGAATCTACGACTACCCGACTTACTCCTGGCGTGGCATGCACCTGGATGTGTGCCGGCATTTTTTTACTACCGGAGAAGTAAAAAAATATATTGACTTAATCGCTTTTTATAAAATGAATGTCTTTCATTGGCATCTTACCGATGACCAGGGATGGCGCATACAAATCGACAAGTATCCAAAACTGACCAGCGTCGGCGGTTACAGGAACAGAACCCTCATCGGGCATGCTTCCGACACAGTACAACGTTATGACTCCATTCGTTATGGCGGTTTTTATACTAAGGAACAAATTCGCGAAGTGATAGCCTATGCCGCAAGCCGGCATGTACAAATAGTGCCCGAGATAGAAATGCCCGGACACGCGCTGGCGGCATTAAGCGCTTATCCTGAATATTCCTGTAGCGGCGGACCTTTTGAGACGGCCGGATCGTGGGGTGTTTTTGAAGATGTATTTTGCACCAAAGACAAGACCATTCATTTTTTGGAAGATGTGCTGGCCGAAGTTATGGAGCTGTTCCCGGGCAAATACATTCATATAGGCGGCGACGAATGTCCGAAAACAAGATGGGAAAAATGCCCGGAATGCCGCAAGGTGATGAAAAAGGAAGGCCTTAAAGACGGCCACGAACTTCAAAGTTATGTGATCAGAACGATAGAAAAGTTTGTAAATTCCAAAGGAAAAAGCATCATCGGCTGGGACGAGATTCTCGAAGGCGGACTGGCGCCCAATGCCGCGGTGATGTCGTGGCGCGGAGCCGATGGCGGTATTGCTGCGGCCAAAATGAAACATTATGTAGTGATGTGTCCCGGGGAATTTTGTTATCTGGATCATTATCAGGGCGACCCTGCCACTGAACCGCTAGCCTTTGGCGGTTATACACCCCTTGAAAAAGTTTATTCCTATAACCCCATGCCCGACAGCCTTCCGGAAAATCTGAAAAAATATATTCTGGGAGCACAGGGAAATTTGTGGACAGAATATATTACCGATTTCAATCACCTGCAATACATGGCCCTTCCACGCATGATTGCCCTAAGTGAAGTGTTATGGACCAACCCCAAAATCCGCGATTACGAGAGGTTTTTAATGAAGCTGCAAAAACATACCGAAACATTGGATATGTTGAAGGTAAATTACAAAAAGCCAACAAAATAGAAAATATGCTGAAAAAACAGTTCGGTCATTTTTTGTTGCTGATAGTTTTTTGTTCCACAAACATCATGGCTCAAAACACGAACAGGCTATATCTCAAAAATGACTGGCAATTTTCGGAAAGCGGGGCGAAAATGTGCCATGCCGCAAGGATTCCCGGTGCTATTCATACCGACCTTTTCGAAAATAATCTTATTAAAGACCCTTATTTTTCCTGCAACGAAAAAGACCTGCAATGGATTGAATCAAAAGACTGGGAATATAAAACGGTTTTCCCGGCAGATGAAAATTTACTGAAAAATGAGCATGTCGTGTTGGTTTTTGAAGGCCTGGATACCTATGCACGGGTGTATCTGAACAATACACTGATAATTATAGCAGACAATATGTTCCGCCGGTGGAGCGCCGACGTGAAACAGTTACTAAAAAAAGACAGCAACGAACTAAGGGTTATTTTTGAATCGGCGGTGAATAAAGGTAAAGACCAAGCCGCCAGCCATCCCTATACCCTGCCCGGCGATGAAAAAGTTTTTATACGAAAGGCACAGTACCAGTTTGGCTGGGACTGGGGTCCCCGTCTTGTTACCTGCGGAATATGGAGGCCTGTATATATTGAATCATGGAGTGAGGCAAAGATTGATAATGTGAAAGTAGTGCAAAATTCAGTAAGCAAAGAACTGGCAAAGCTTACAGTCATGACAACTGTTTTTTCTGATAGAGAAGGAGCATCGGAAATAAAAATTGAGGACCCAACGACAGGTTGGGCCTATGCTTCAAAAAAAATAAATCTGGAAAAAGGAAAAAATACTATCCCTTTAAGTTTTATGATAAGGAATCCGGAGTTGTGGTGGCCCAATGGTTCGGGGAAGGCTTATTTATATCATTTTGCCGTAAAACTATTTAACGGAAAAAATGTTCTCGACGAATCGCTTGTCCGTACGGGGCTTCGGACTATTGAGGTGGTGAACAAAAAAGATGATATTGGCGAATCGTTTTATTTTAAACTGAATGGGGTGCCTGTATTTATGAAAGGCGCAAATTATATTCCGCAGGACAACTTTTTACCACGCGTAAAAGCGGAAGAATACAGGGATTTAATTTTACAGGCCAAAGAATCGGGGTTTAATATGCTGCGCGTATGGGGCGGAGGCATTTACGAGAACGATGTTTTCTATGATTTATGTGATGAGTTTGGAATACTTGTCTGGCAGGACCTGATGTTTGCCTGTGCCATGTACCCGGGCGACAGTGCTTTTACGGCAAATGTCCGCGAAGAAGTATTTCAAAATGTGGAGCGCCTGCGGAATCATCCCTGCCTGGCTTTGTGGTGTGGCAACAACGAAATTGAAGAAGGCTGGCACAACTGGGGATGGCAGAAACAATACAAATACAGCCATGCCGATAGCCTGGAAATATGGAATAATTACCTGAAACTTTTCAGGAAGGACATACCCGAAATAATCCAACTTGCCGATTCGGGAAGGTTTTACTGGCCCTCATCACCAAAATATGGCTGGGGCAGGGAACAGAGCCTTACCAGCGGGGATTCGCATTATTGGGGTATCTGGTGGGGCATGGAACCGTTCGAGAATTACTCAAAAAAAGTCGGGCGTTTTGTCAGCGAATACGGATTTCAGGCCATGCCCGAAAAAAGCACCATTCAGAAAATTTCAATACAGGATGATTGGACGCTGGATTCGGAAACGATGAAATGTCATCAGAAACACACCAAAGGATACGAGACTATCAAGACTTATATGCAGCGAGAATACAAGGTTCCTGATGACATAGACGATTATATTTATGTGAGCCAGTTGTTGCAGGCCTACGGGATTAAAACCGCTATTGAGGCTCACCGTAACGCAAAACCGCGCTGTATGGGCACGCTCTACTGGCAGTTCAACGACTGCTGGCCTGTGGTTTCATGGTCGGGATTAGATTATTACCACAACAAAAAAGCCCTGCAATTTTTTGTAAAAAAAGCATATAACGATATCCTTGTTACCCTAACCAATAACGAAAAAGACATAAGCGTTCAACTAATCTCCGATAAAACGGAATTTATTCCTTCGCAAGTGGAACTAAAATTGATGGATTTTAAAGGCAAAGTGCGATGGGAGGAAAAACGTTATGTAAATATCAAACCGGGCATGAATAAGGTAATAGAAAAAATAGATAAAAGACTGCTTCTTGCAGAGGTTTCTTTACACAAATCTCTGGTACTCTCGGCAAGTGTATTTGTTGACGATCATGTTGTTTCTCAGAACTATTTATATTTTAAGAAACCAAAGGAACTGGCGCTTGAAGACCCCGGGATCAGCTATGAGGTTAATAAGTCGCCGGAGGGTTTTGAGATTAAAATAAGCACAAAGCAGTTGGCAAAAAATGTGTTTATCAGTTTTGAAAACTGCGATAGCCGCGACATTCAGCTATCCGATAATTTTTTCGACATGCTGCCGGGAAGTACTGTTGTAATTTCGGCAAAAACGATGGAAAAACCTGATGAAATCATTAAGAATATGCGGGTACGTACATTGTTTCATGTACATTAAAAAACACTCCGGTATGAATAATAAAATTTTAATACTTCTTCCCTTATTGGTATTTGCCACAGCACTCTGCGGACAACAAAAAGATTACACCGTCAATGTAAATCCCTTTATCGGGACCGGAGGACACGGGCATACGTATCCCGGCGCCACCGCGCCTTACGGCATGGTGCAGCTCAGTCCCGACACCCGCCTTACCGGATGGGACGGCTGTTCGGCCTATCATTACTCCGATCAGGTTATCTATGGTTTTTCGCACACACACCTGAGCGGCACCGGTTGCTCCGATTACGGCGACATCTTGCTGATGCCCGTCAGCGGGGCCGTTGATTTGAAAAATTATGCCTATGCGTCCTCTTTCAGTCACAAGAATGAAAAAGCACGCCCAGGTTATTATTCAGTAAAACTAGATAAACACAAGATTCAGGTCGAACTTACGGCCACCCAACGTGCCGGCATGCATAAATATGAGTTTGAGGAACCGGGGCAAAACAGCGTGGTGCTTGACCTGGAACACCGTGATCAGGTAATCGATTCCTATATAGAATTTGTGAACAACACCACCGTGCGCGGCATGCGAACCTCACGAGCCTGGGCGCAGAAACAAATACTGTATTTTGAAATACAGTTCTCAAAACCCTTTAGTCATTATGGGTTATGCGAAATTGATTCAGGCGGTGGCATAAAAAAAACTTATACCGACAAAGCCTCGGGCAAACGGGTGAAGGCATTTTTTACTTTCGAAGGGCAAAAAGAAATACTGGTGAAAGTAGGCCTGAGCGCCACCTCTGTGGAAGGAGCCGCCAAAAATCTTGCCGCCGAAATGAATAGCTGGGACTTTAATTCCGTATATCTTCAAACTAAAAAAGCGTGGAACAAAGAACTCGGAAAAATAGAAGTAAGCGGCGGCACCAAAAAAATGACCAATACTTTTTATTCCGCCCTTTATCACTGCATGATTACCCCGAACATATATTCAGATGTGGATGGAAAATATCTTGGCAGGGATTTGAAAGTACATGATAGCAAAGGCTCTGATTATTACACGGTGTTTTCGCTTTGGGATACCTATCGCGCGGAACACCCGCTGCTGACCATTATCGACCAAAAGCGAACCAATGATTTTATAAATACATTTATCAGTCAGTACCTTGAAGGAGGCCGGCTGCCCGTGTGGGAACTATCGTCGAACGAAACATTTTGCATGATAGGATACCATGCTGTCCCCGTAATTTATGATGCTTTCGCCAAAGGAATAAAAAGCTATAATACCGCAAAAGCTTATGAAGCCATGAAAACAAGCGCTATGAGCGACGATTTTGGCTTAAAGTTCCTCAAACAATATGGCTATATTCCCGGCGACAAAGAACACGAATCTGTTTCAAAAACGCTGGAGTATGCATACGACGACTGGTGTATCGCGCAAATGGCCAAAGCATCGGGAAAAACCGATGATTATAAAAAGTTTATTAAACGGGCACAATTCTACAAAAACATCTTCGACACACAAACCGGTTTTATGCGGCCAAAGATGAACGGCGCCTGGCAGACTCCTTTCGATCCTGCAGAGGTTACTTTTCAATATACCGAAGCCAATGCCTGGCAATATAGTTTTTATGTGCCTCAGGACCTCAGCGGACTTATACAGTTGTATGGCGGAAAAGCCAACCTGGCCGCCAAACTCGATGAATTGTTCAATACAAAACAACAACTTTCCGGTCGTGAACAATCCGATATTACAGGGCTTGTAGGTCAGTATGCACACGGCAACGAACCCAGCCATCACATGGCGTACCTCTATAATTACCTTAATCAGCCATGGAAAACACAGCAACTGTGTCATAAAATTATGACTACACTGTACCTCGACAAGCCCGATGGTTTATGCGGCAACGAAGACTGCGGCCAGATGTCGGCATGGTATGTGCTGAGCGCTTTGGGATTGTATCAGGTTTGTCCAGGAAATACGCAGTTTGCCATTGGTACACCAATTTTTCCGGAAGCAAAAATTCATTTGGAAAACGGCAAAACGTTTGTCATTAAAAGTAAAAATGTTTCTTCAAAAAACTTTTACATACAATCAGCCATACTCAATGGAGAAGCATATACCAGGTGTTACCTGGATTATGAAACGTTGATGAATGGCGGCACCATTGAGTTCGCCATGGGAGCTCAGCCCAACAAACAATGGGGCGCTGATGATGATGACGTGCCGGTGACATCGATCAGTGATTACAGCCTCCTGCCGTCGCCTTATATAACCAATACTTCCAAAACATTTTCCGACAGCACCGTGGTGGAACTTAAAACTATCACCAGCGGTACCGACATCTATTATACTACCGACGGAACCCAACCCGATAAAACAAAAACAAAATACGATGGTCCGTTTACGATTAAGGAAACTGCAAAAATAAAAGCGGTATCATACAACCCTGCCTATGATGCGAGCTATGTGATGGTGTCGGATTTTATAAAAATAAACCTCAGCAGAAAGATAAAACTTTTGTCCAAATACAGTTCGCAATATACCGGCGGCGGCGATAATGCGCTCATTGACGGGATACGCGGCGGCGATAATTTCAGGCTGGGAGAATGGCAGGGATACGACAGCGTGGACTTTGAAGCGATTGTTGATTTGGGGGGCAAACAAATAATAAATAAGATCTCAACGGGTTTTTTACAGGACATAGGTTCGTGGATTTGGATGCCTGTTCAGGTTGAGTTCAGCGTGTCTGATGATGGAGTTGATTTTGTGAAGGTAGCAGACATTAAAAACACGGTTCCCATTAATGATTACAAGTGTACGATTCGGGAATTGGCATCTGATGTGAAAACCGAAGGCCGCTATGTAAAAATTAAAGCGTATAATTTTGGCACCATCCCAGAATGGCACCTGGGCGCGGGGTATAGTGGATGGATTTTTGTGGATGAGATAATGATTGAATAATTGTTTTTTAGCAGTCATCAGATGACTATCCAAGTAGAAAAGGATTTTTACTCAAAAGCGTACTGTATCGCCACAGCATAAGTGGGCTGGTGTTCCCAGAAATTATAAACATACAATTCCGCCGCGAGGCTTTTATAACTGAGCCTGACCATAGGCCCGGCATTGTAAATTCCTTTTCCGGATTGAGGAATAAGCATCTGTATGGCTCCGCCTAATCCGAAATGTTCAGAAAAGGTAAAATAGAAATTAGTCCAATCCCAGAAAAAACTGTTTTTGATGTCTTTCAGGTCGATGGTGTATTGGCACTGCGTAGAAGTGGCAAATGATTTATATTCCAGGTTGAAATTAAAGCCCGGAGATATGCCGTTGGTGGCACCAACAACACCTCCTAATATTGGCGTTAATTCTATCGAAGTATTTTTTCCAAAAGAGAACGCCCGGCCAAAATATAAGGATGCCGTCTCAAGGTTTTCATAATTGTATCGTGCCTCAAGGTAGTAGTCACCAATGTAAACCCAGAACTGCGGTGTGACTACTGCCGATTCACCGGCC
>DAOOWO010000011.1:0-17159 GCA_035371225.1 Bacteroidales bacterium
GAAAGATGAGTATGCCGAGCTGATTTATAACGCATACAAAAACAGAAATGCCAACGACCGGCTCACACTGATTTTTGCGGCCAATGATTTTAACCAGGCTTTCAGGCGAATAAAATATTTTCAGCAATATAATGAGTATTTGCGCAGACAGGTTGCCCTTATACAGCAAACCAAAGATTTCATTTCACTGAAAAATAAGGAACTTGTTCAACAAAAGTTAACCAAAGAAGACCTACTAAAAGAAAGTGAAGAGGAAAAACAAAAGCTCAATACTGAAAAAGCAAAAAAAGACAGCGACCTGAAAAAATTAAAGCAAAAAGAATCCGACCTGAAGAAAAACCTTAAGAAAAAAGAAAATGAAGCTCTTGTGCTAAAGAAAAAAATTGAAGCAGCTATTGCCGCCGAAATAAATAAATCAGCCAGCAAATCAAACAAAACAGTTACCAAAACCACCACAGTAAAAAACGTTCTAACACCCGAAGAAAAAGTTGTTTCTGACAATTTTTCAAGTAACAAAGGAAAACTGCCATGGCCTGTTGAACGTGGCGCAGTAACAAGTTCTTTCGGTGAGCACCCGCATCCGGTTCTAGAAGGCATAAAAATAAAAAACAACGGTATTGATATCTCCACGACTGCTGGTTCTCCGGCCCGGGCAGTATTAGGAGGAACAGTGTCGAGCATTGTTACAATTGCCAATAACAATATGGCTGTTATTATTCGGCATGGTGAGTTTTTTACGGTATATTCCAATCTGGGATCCGTATCGGTAAGTAAAAATCAATCCGTTTCCACTAAACAAAGTCTCGGCACCATCTATACCAACTCTGAAGAAGGAAAAACCGAACTTCATTTTGAAGTTTGGCAAGGTAAAACTATATGCAATCCTACCGAGTGGCTAACAAGACGATAACCCCTGATTATGTAATAGGAACGTAGTAAACTATTGAGTAATGGGAGATATCGGATGTTGAATCCACCTGTCTCACACGCAAATTGCCTGAGGGGGTTAACACTGCCAGACAACAAAAACAGGCCCACAAAGAAAATACTATCGACCTGTCGGTATTACATATCCTTAATCAATCATGCATTAATAAGTGATTTTGTGTTTTGTCAAATATCAGATTGTACTGACAAATATTTTCTAAGCTATACAATAGGAATTCTTAATGTGTAATTTGGTTTAATGACATTTTCTTGTCATCCAATAATTCGTGTTGTCCAATAATAAATTTTAGTTGCTTTATGTGTCAACTTACATCAGGATGACTTAATAAAAAAAGGCTGTCCCTGTGTTGAGACAGCCTTAATATGATCAAAAACATTTAGCCTATTCGACTACAATCTTTTTAACTATTCCGTTTCCGTTAAAGGAAGCTTTCACAATATAAACTCCACTACCGCCAAGAGCTGATTTACTAAGCTCAAAAACATGTGCACCCTGATTAAGTTTCTGACTGACCAGATTTTTCACTTCGTTACCCAGGATATCATAAACGATGATACTGACCTGTGCCGCGTTAGCAAGTGCAAATTTTATCTGAGAAACATCAGCAACAGGGTTGGGCTGCACTGTGAAGTCCAGGGTTTCCATCAGGTTTTCTTCACAACCCGAGATTTGAGTAGTAACATTGATGTCATCAATATACACATTATTACCGCCGTTGGAATGAAAGACAAATTTAAACATCACATTGTTTGCTGTCAGGAAGCCCGGCAACGGCCTTGAAATCTCTTTCCAATCAGTAGTTGTTGCAGGAGCAAAACTACCTGAAGTAGCCGTAGCACTGCCAAGGGTGGCACCGCTCTCGGTGTATTTTTCCGACCATGTTTCACCGCAATCTTTTGAAACAAACATTTTCAGAGCATCATACACGGTATCCGAACTGCTGATTTTGCCGGCATAGGCAAGTTTAAACCGTACAAAGGGTGTTCCGCCTGCAGGGAGCGAAGTTAAGTCATAAGCCGGAGTGATAATCTCATCAAAACTTCCTGCGGTGTTTCCTGTGAAATTTTTCAGGCGTAACGCTTTGGAAGCAGAGAAGTAGGCCGTGTCGCTGATTTCCCACTGATTACCCACATCATTTTTTACTATCCATCCGTTGTTGAGCACGGCGGTTTCAAAGTTTTCCATAAAAGGCGCCAATAATGCAGCCGTAGCGGGCTTTACCGTGATCATGTCCTGTTTGATGAGTGAATCTGCACCGCTGGCATTGCTAACCGAAAGTTTCACAAAATAAGTTCCCGGGTTGTTATATACAACCAGGGGATTCTGATCGGTAGATGTGGCAGGTGTTCCGCCTTCGAATGTCCACAGGTAATCCTGTACCGCTCCTGAATAGGAATAATCAGTAAATTGAATATTTCCGCCGGCACATACCAGATTGGAAGAAGAGAAAAACTCGGCTATAGGAGCACATAGCACCGGCGTGGTATCTAGCACTCCGGTATAGATAAGATTTTCTTTTGACCATAACTTTAACCTGTCCGTTAGTAGTGTGGCATCTATTCTTGCATACTGTCCTAATGAAAACATATTTGCACAATAGCCCCACTGATAGTCCATATAGTTTTCTATCATATCCGGCAGGTCGGGACTGTCAGTGGTGCAGGAATTAACCGTGCCCGGTTCATAACAGGCCAAAGAGGTATTTTGTGTTCCGGAAGAAACCGGAGGTGTATCAGCCACTTCATCACCGCTTCCCAGCATATCAAGGCATCCATCAACACCTATGACGGCCAGGAGAGATTGAAAGGTATGGTACAAATTGAAATAATGCCCGCTTTCATGGGTAAATGTTCTGTTAATTGCATTGATAGGCATTCCGCCCATAGCTGTAGCTGTACCTATACTACCAATGCAATCGTGCCGTATCAGCACCCCATCAGCCAGGGTATCGCCGCCGGTAAGTGCCGACGACAGGGTATTGCTGGGAGGAAAAGGTGACATACCACCGATGAAGGCCCCATCCGGCAGAGACATACCTTCGGGATAAATAAAATTCACAGTAAAAACATTCAGGTACCGGCTTGGTGTCCAGCAATAGTCTGTCATAGTTTTAAAATAACCGTAGTTGGTCTGCGGATCATAATGTCTCATAATACCATCAGTACAATTTCCGTTGGGATCTACTTTTGCCAGGCGAAACTCTATCTTGCAGTCGGCTCTCAAGGCATTGAACGGAGGATATGTGTGGCCTAATGTTGTATCTGCATTGAGTTTATTATAGTCAATATTGATAAGTTTGATGGCATCCTCAATTTGTTCCCGGCTGATATTTTCGGGACCGCCGTTATGTACGATATGAAACACCACGGGAATAATTCTTTTTCCGTCAATGAGTGTATCGGTCTTGGCTCCATTTTTCCCGTTTTGGCTATTTATGGAATTGAGGAGATTTTTCAGGTTTTCCTCATAAATCATGTATTGGTTGATTAGCTCCGGCTTTTCGGTAACCGCTTTTTTTAGTAACATATCATCTGCATGATAAAGTAAGGGAGATGTTGGATTTTTTTCCTGGGCAAATCCGGCACAAACCAGCAACAGCATGAATGCTGATAAAACAATTTTCCTCATGACATATAATTTTTTTCACAAAAATACATTTTTTTTTGAGGGTTGTACAGTTGTCCTATTTCTGTTTTTTGTAATTTTGAAAAAAAAATGCTAGTCATTGGTATTGCCGGTGGTTCCGGGTCGGGAAAAACCACCGTAGTAAAAAAAATCGTAAACAGTTTGCCGGCAAGTGCCGTAACTGTTATATCTCAGGATGCTTATTACAAAAATAACGGCCATCTCAGCGCCGAAGAACGATCAAAAATAAATTTTGACCACCCCTCTTCCATCGAGTTCAACCTGTTGATCAAACACCTCGACATATTAAAAAAGGGCAAACCCGTCGAAATGCCCATTTATTCTTATCTTACGTGTGCAAGAGCCAAAGAAACCATTCCTGTTCAACCTAAGCGTGTTATGATTGTGGAAGGCATACTGATATTTACTAATGCCAAACTTCTGGAACGTTTTGATGTTAAAGTTTTTGTTGATGCGGAAGCCGACGAGCGCCTTATGCGAATCATCCGGCGTGATATGGAAGAACGGGGACGGTCACTTTCCGATGTGCTGAACCATTACGAAAAATGGGTGAAACCCATGCACTTCAAGTTTATTGAGCCCACCAAACGCGTGGCGGATATTGTGGTGCCGCAGGGCGGAGCCAACCATGTAGCCATTGATGTGATCTCGTCGAAGATAAAAATGAAATTAGCACAATAAGTTTTTCTTTACTAACCATATCTTCTGTTATCCTACCAAATAATTCAGCAACTGCCTGGTCAAAAGGGATTATGATTTTTGTGAAGCGCAGTTTTCCGTTGTTGTAATACAAAAATAATCTCTCCACATCGTCAGTTGATCCAATGTAAACCCTACCGTCTTTCCTACTTATAGAATATAAGGTAGTACAATTTTATTAAAAAAGGTGCCTGTTTACAGCACCTTTTATTCAATGAAGTCGGGATGAGAAGACTCGAACTTCCGACCCCCACGTCCCGAACGTGGTACGCTAGCCAACTGCGCTACATCCCGAGAATTTCAATGCAAAGATAGGAAAAATAATAATTATCAATAGGCAAATTCAACTTTTATGTCTAAATCTTTTTTTATAAATCCCAATTCCAGGCCAATATTCTGGGAATAAATGATTGGTATAACTAATCTATCATCATTTACAAATGATAAAAAATCATATCACTTTATGTGCTTACCCAATAGGGGTTTTACTCCGAAGACAGTACTTTATTAAGAGGATTGCAGGGCAGTCATGCTATCACTAAACGAAATTACTGCCTTTGATTTTTAAAAACAATTCCGGTGTTTTGTGTTTTTACCAGCAATAAAAAATATTTGGTGTTACAATTTGTGATACCAAGATACCAATATTGCATGTGATCCTATGACTGGCTTTTACGTGGCTTGCAGTGCCGTTATGCTATCACAAAACGAAAGTCACAGCTGTGACTGAGCTGCCACAGTGAGCTTGTCGAACCGGAGTCGATGCCACCGCACCTTTCAAATACATATCACTCCACCATCACCGAATCAATCTTAAAGTGAGTGGTGTCCTTGGCCATGAATAGTTTTGACCGGCCTTTTATCTCAACATTTTTTATCATGTCAAGCGTATCCTGTGGAGTGGCGCCTCCTTTGTCAATCATTTTTTTTGCGATCAGATTGAAATATCCCTGATACCGCGATGAAAGTTTTCCTGTTTCGTCAAAAGATGATTTGAACCAGCGTGGCTTCGGGATGATGCTGGCCAGGAAAATGCTTTCGGAAAGGCTAAGCTGTGAAGGTTTTTTCTGAAAATAATATTCCGAAGCTTCGGAAATGCCATAAACACCAGGCCCCCATTCGATAAGGTTCAGATATACCTCGTACATTTTTTCTTTGCTGCAAAGATGGTTGTTGTTGATGAGCCATGAAATCAATATCTCTTCGGCCTTGCGTGCAATGTTTTTGTTTTTGCTCAGGAACACATTTTTTACCAATTGCATATCGATGGTACTGCCGCCGCGGACAAAACGCCCGGCATGGATGTTGGCGATGATAGATTCGCGGAAGGCGGCAACATTGAAACCATCACCATAGAAGAACCCGCCGTTTTCGGAGATCAGCACGGCATCTTTCAGATAGGGCGAGATCATCTCAAGCGGCGTATATGCCGGGTTGTCGGGGCCGACGATGAATGTTCTTACGGGCATGCCGTTCACATAGGCTGTATGGCTGAATGACCCGTTTATCATGCGAAAATCGGTTGCGCCATATTTAATAATCCGGAAATCATTGCCGGTGAGCGTTGCATAAAATTTGAGGGAATCAGGCTGGTGCATATCCAGGTCAAAATTCACCGACAGCCTCAATTTTCCTTTGGTTCTGAAACCCGCGAAATTCGCGAACATCCCACCGGGTAAGGATTCAAAAAGATTTTGGGCGGTAAACTCATGATTGATTTTCAACATGATTTTCACTACCGGTTTGTGACAGGCTTTGATGTATGGATTCAGGGCAAAGCGGTTGTACGCGATCAGGGAGCTGCTGTCGAGCTCAACATAATCCGCACTGGCTCTGAGGTTGAGTTTTAACGCGATTTTTTTGAAAAAGACATCCGACTGTGCAATTTTTTTATGATTAAGCACCAGGCCGGTAATCAGGTTTTCGCAACTTATGCTTAGTTCGGAACTGTTGCCCTGCACTGCAATGCCGGCATACAAGGTATCGAAATCACAACGGAATCCGTATTTTGATTGTATATAGGGAATATGGACTTTTTGCGGGAAAGGCGCATAGACCATAAAATTCAGTAGTTTCTTGTTTTTATTTATTTCTCCCCTTACAAAAAACAGGCGTTTTACCTGCTTTTCCGATGTGGCCACCATCGAAACGAAACGGTAATTTTCAATGTGAAATGAGGGCAAAAAGGCCGTGACGGAATTGGTGTCGGATGTGGCGTGTACCAGGAAATTGCGTATTTCAATATTGTCGGGAATGTTGGCAAAGATACCCGAAAATATCCTGTCAAGCCGTTCGGCATAATTGTAGGTGGTATCGGTAGTTTTTGCGGTGGAGTCTTTTTGCGGTTTAAATAAAAAACCGTAATTGTTTTGTTTGCCATGACGTATAAGATTGATCATGGTGTTTTCCAGCAACACTTCGTTGATACGCACCTTGCCCGCGAGCAATGGCAAAGGCCTGACATGCGCGTATATCTTTCCACTCCGGAACAGTATGTCACGTTGATCGGGGATAACGTAGATGCCTTCAAGCGAGATGCCGGTGAACCCTTGAAAGGCAGCATGTCCGATAATTAGTTCTGCATGATATTTTTCTTTAAAATTCCGGCACTTTTTTTCGATTACAGAATGTAATATGGTGTTGCGGAAAAGAAAAAACATGATAAACAGCAATGCCAGCACACCCAAAAAATACAAAACAAATTTTCTGAGCAGTACTGATTCGTACAGGCTTTTCAACTTTTCCCGGACATTGTTTTTTTTGATCAGGGATACTAGTGTTGATAATAAATTCATCGTTTCAGGGGTCACTGATTTTAAGTGCTGAAAATACAAGTTTGGGCTCGTAACCCTTAGAAATTAGAAACCTTGCAATTTTTTGATTTTTTTTGAACGGGTCTTTTTCTTTGAGTTCCTTTGATTTTTTTTCTGCAAGCAAGCTTATCACCGGTAGGTATTCAGCATCATCGATGTGTTGAAGATGTTTTGCAATAAGGTCTTCGGGGATTTTTTTCATGCGCAGTTCTGCCGCAAGTTTATTTTTTCCCCATTTTTTTAAGCGGAATTTGCTCCTTACGAAAGTTTCAGTATATCTGTCTTCATTTAAGAAATTGTCTTTTTCAAGTTGTTCAATCATTTTTGCCGTCCTGATTTTGTCCACGTCCCACTGCTGAAATTTCTTTTCCATTTCAGAACGGCATCGTTCCTGGTAAGCACAAAATTCACGGGCCCTGTGCAAAATAGTTTTCAGTCCCGTGAGGTCTTTGTTAATGTCGGTCATAGGAGGGCTTACCGGATGAAATGTTTCCACACATCGTTGAATACCGCGAACACCATGATGGCGATGAGGATAATCATACCGACTACCTGTGCGCGTTCCAGAATTTTTTCAGGAACTTTTCTGCGGGTTATCAGCTCCCAGGTGGTGAATATCACATGGCCGCCATCGAGCGCCGGGATTGGCAGTATATTCATAAAAGCCAGCACCACGGAGATTAGTCCTGTGATGAGCCAGAACCGGTGCCAGTCCCAGATACCGCCATAAATTTTCATGATGCCGATAGGGCCTTGCAGCGATTCGCTGGCGTTTTCCTTGCCAGTAAAGATTTTTCCCAGGCCGCGAACATTGGCCCACAGATTGGTCATGGCGTCTTTGTTGCCGTATTTGATGGCGGCAAAAAATCCATAAGCCTTGGTTTTGTAAGGATGTTTGCTTACCACACCGATATAGCCTGTAGAATCTACCAGCAGGCTTAAGGCCAGCGTGTCGTCAGCTCTGAGGACTGTTAGAGTGCGTTTTTGATTTTTTGAATCCCAGATCATTTCCCTGAACTGCCCGTAACTAGTCACCGCTGTTGAATCTATTGCGAGAATCTTATCTCCGGTTTTCAGTCCGGCTAAAAAGGCAGGGCTGGCTTTTTTGGTGTTGTCTTTGTTGATGACGGTATCAAGCACACTGTCAATTTTGAAATCAAAATTATGGGCTTCAATAAAAAAATCTCTGACACTCTTATTATAATTTCTGTACATTGTGTCGGGAACAATTATGTCGATGCTTTTTCCGTTGCGGTCCACGGTGATGGTAGAGCCCATCAGTACATTGGCCGTTACCACATCTTTGAAACGTTCCACTTCTTTGCCGTTGATTTTCAAAATTTTGTCTCCCGTCATGAACCCAATTTCACGGCCTGCCGGATAAGCATAGATGCCCTGATCGATGCTGCTGACTGGCAGGTATTCTTTTTCGTAGTGCATGATGACACCGGTAAAGATGATAACTCCAACAATAAGGTTCATTATTACTCCGGCAATCATAACAATGAGTCGTTGCCAGGCCGGTTTGGAACGGAATTCCCATGGCTGGGGCGGTTGTTTCAGTTGTTCTTTATCCATCGATTCGTCGATCATACCGGCAATTTTGCAGTAGCCGCCCAGGGGCAGCCAGCCCATACCAAATTCGGTATCTCCTTTTTTAAATTTGAAAAATTTGAAATTCCAGGCATCGAAAAAAAGGTAAAACTTATCTACACGTATTTTAAAAGCACGTGCAGCCAGATAATGCCCCAATTCATGGACGAAAACCAAAATGGATAAGCCCAGTATCAGTTGGGCAATCATAATTATTGCACTCATTTATAATTGTTTTTTATTATTTCTTGTGTGATAATTCTTGTTTCCCTGTCGCTTTGTAAATAATCTTCCAGCGAAGGATTCTTGATAAAAGCAGCTTTTTTCATACCTTGTTCAATAACGTCGGCAATGGCTAAAAATTTTATGGTATCGGTTAAAAAAGCCTTTACGGCAATTTCGTTAGCCGCATTAAGTATGCATGGCATGTTGCCGCCTGTTTTCAGGGCTTCGTAAGCCAGTGTCAGGGCGTGAAAAGTTTTTGTATCGGGTGGTTCAAAAGTTAGTTCCCTGATTTTTTGCCAGTCAAGTTTCGGGAAGTCGGTTTTCAGCCTCGACGGATAATTAAAAGCATATAAAATAGGCAGGCGCATATCGGGAAGCCCCATTTGTGCCTTTAACGAGCCATCGGCAAATTCAACCATGGAATGTATAATCGACTGCGGGTGCACCAGTACCTCTATCTGTTCGGGTTTCAGATTGAAAAGCCACCGGGCTTCAATAACTTCCAAGCCTTTATTCATTAAGGTGGCCGAGTCGATGGTAATTTTATTTCCCATCACCCAGTTGGGATGCCGCAGGGCTTCTGCTTTCGTAATATTAGCTAACGCGGCCCGGTCTTTGCCCCTGAAAGGCCCTCCCGAAGCCGTTAAAATTATTTTTTCAAGCGGGTTGTGAAATTCGCCGGCCAGACATTGAAAAATTGCGGAATGTTCAGAGTCTACCGGAAAAATATTTACGGCTTCTTTGCGTGCTGTCCTGGTTATCACGTCGCCGGCTACTACCAGTGTTTCTTTGTTGGCTAAGGCCAATGTTTTTTTATACCTGATGGCATTGAGGGTAGGACGGAGGCCGGCAAAACCAACAATGGCCGTCAGCACCATGTCAATGTTTTCTGATTCCACAATCTGTTCCAGGGATTCGTGGCCGGCATACACCTTGATGTCGTGAGGTTCCAAAGCCGATTTAACCCGCTGATAATAGGTGTCATTGGTAATGACTACAGCGTTTGGCATGAACTCCAGTGCCTGTTGTATCAGTAAATTGGCATTAGAATCAGCGGTAAGAATTTCTGCTGAAAATTTTTCAGGGAAGATCCGGATTATTTCCAGCGCTTGCTTCCCTATCGACCCGGTAGATCCTAATATGGCGATTCTTTTTTTCACAACACTGGAATTATTTAAAAGACATGTATTCTTTAGGGTTTATGGGATTGCCATTATGCCATAACTCAAAATGCAGGTGCGGGCCGGTGGATATTTCGCCTGTACCGCCCACAATGGCAATGGGTTCTCCGGCGTTTACATAATCGCCCATTTTTTTGAGGAGGGCGGAATTGTGTTTGTATATCGAAAAAATATTATTGCTGTGCTGCAAACCGATGACATAGCCGGTTTCTACAGTCCACCCGCTAAAGATAACGGTGCCGCTGAGGGTAGCTTTTACCGCTTCGTTTTTGTTAGCCAGGATATCTACCCCGTAATGCTTTTTGGCAGGGTTAAATCCGTTATCAACTATGCCTTTGATGGGGGTGAAAAAAAAGAAACTGCTGATACTGCCGCTTTCAGCAGATTCACCTGAAAAAGTCAGGTTATAACGGTCGTAGTTTTCAAATTCATTGCGTAAGGCAGAATCTTCGGGAGAAATATCAAAACTGAGGTTGTTGTGCTGAGGCAGGGCGCTGTCGGCGGGTTTCTGAAGCTTTGGAGCAGGAAAATCCTTGCCCTCGATGATGTATTTCAGATTTTCCATATAGGCCCTTCTGAGATCGAGCTCTTTTTCCAGAGAGTCGGTTTTGCGCAACAATAGCAGCACATCACGCTGTACGCTGATGTCACCGTATCCCGGAATAAATTCACGCAGAGGCGTATAGGCTATCAAAATGGTGGTAGCAGCAATAAGCATCATCACAGCCGCACCAACTACCACAAAAACGTTCATACGCGTTAACCGGAACGACAGTTTACGTTCAAAAGTGGAATCGTTCATGATGACCAGACGGTATTTATCATGAAGCTTTTTCTGGAAACGTTTCCAGCGCGATGGTTGATCTTTTGACATACTCAATTGAGGGTGCAAATATCCGAAATTATTGAATTACTTTTAAAATACAAGCCAAATAAACTTGAAAAAATCAGGGAGAAATAAAAAAAATAAAATAATTTTGTAAAAAATAAGTTATTTTTATTTAACCTTATTACACGTGCGATCAAAATCTTTGCTTAAAACTCTGTTTATTGTTTTTTGTTGTTTCACGATCTTTTCTTTTTCGTGTTCCACAAAGAAAAATACTTTTACCCGAAGAGTTTATCATAACCTTACCGCGCATTACAATGCTTATTTTAATGGCAAAGAAGCTCTGAAGGAAGGAGTCGGCGAACTGGCCAAAAAGTCAAAAGATGATTATACCGAGGTATTACCGGTTTTTCAACTCGGGACCAAGGCTGATGCACAATCGGTGTATAACCTGCTTGACCGTTCCCTCGAAAAGGGATCCATCGTGGTTCAGAAACACTCCATATACATAAAGGGGGTGGAACATGTTAATTGGATTGATGATGGCTATATGCTGATAGGGAAATCTTATTTTTATAAGCAAGAATATGATCTGGCGATGCAAACTTTTAATTTTGTGCTGAACCGTTTTAAAAATAGTAGTATAAAATACGAGGCGATCATCTGGAAAGCTCGGGTACAGGCCCAACAGGGCAATATAGACGATGCCGAAGCCTTGCTGAATTCCATTGAAAAAAAGATAGAAAAAAATAAAAGCACCCGCACGGCCGAACGTTTGTACCCGTTGGTTTATGCCGATGTGCTGCTGAAACAGGAAAAATATGATGAAGCCATGGATTACCTGCAGCAAGCGCTTCATCTGAATAAATCCAAAGCTATCCGCACTCGTTTGCATTTTATTATGGCACAGGCATTTCAGCGTACCGGGAACCCACAAAAGGCAACCGAGAACTTTAAGCAAGTAATCAAAATGAATCCGGTGTATGACATGGAATTTGCTGCAAAGATAAACCTTGCGAAAAGTTATGATGTTACTATGGGCGGTAGCAAAGACATCCGCAAACTGTTGCAAAAGATGCTGCGCGATGAAAAAAACAAAGAATATCTGGACCAGATTTATTATGCACTGGCAGAACTTTGCCAGAAAGAGAACGATATTCCAGGCATGATTGAAAACCTCAAAAATTCAGCACGGACAAGTATTTCTAACGATAAGCAAAAATCCTTAACTTATCTGAAACTCGCCGATCTGTATTTTGCCGAACCGGCATACCGCGATGCTCAGATATATTACGACAGTTGTATCATGTTTCTGCCAAAAGATTATCCCAATTATTCGCTCATCGATAATAAAAAGAATACCCTGAACGAACTGGTGAAAAATATTGATATTGTGGAGTTGCAGGATAGCATGCAAATGCTCGCCAAATTGCCGGCAGCCGAACGCAACCAAAAAATCGATAATCTTATTGCCGAAATTATCAAAGAAGAACAACGCAAAATCCAGGAAGAAAATGAACGCATGAACAACCTTGCCCTGGCACAACAAAATCAAAATAATAATATGAGTTTGCAAAATTCAGGGTCATGGTATTTTTATAATCCCTCCACCATGAGCCTGGGCTATAGCGATTTTGTGAGAAAATGGGGCAACCGCAAATACGAAGATTTGTGGAGGTTAAGCAACAAAACCGTCACAGCTTTTGAGTTTACCGAACTGGCTGATGAGAACGATAGCATCAGTGAAAATAAAGATTCGGCAGTAATTAATTTAAAAGACCGTAACTACTACCTGTCGAAATTGCCAAAGACACAAAAAGATTTTGATTCTTCCAACAGTATGATCAGCGATGCCCTGTTTAATATCGGATATATATATAAGGAATATCTGTCCGATTACGACAGATCTATCACCGCCTTTGACAAACTGGAAAAACGTTTTCCGGAGTCCGGTAAGATTTTGCCTGCTTATTTTAATCTTTTCCAGATATATACTCTGCAGGAAAACACCCCCAAAGCCAACTATTATAAAAACCTGATAATGACGCGTTACCCTGACAGTGATTATGCCATGATAATAAACGATCCTAACTATTATATCAAGCTACAGGAGCGGGCCAACCGCCTGTCGGTTTTTTATAAAGAAACTTATCTGGCGTATAGTTCAGGAAATTATCCTGCGGTGATAGGCAATGCCGATAGTGTGCTGAAAACTCAAAAAGATAAAGATTTGCTGCCGAAGTTTGCTTTGCTTAAAGCTCTGGCCGTCGGAAAAACACAGCCTCAACAGTCCTTTGAAACTTCACTGGGCACAGTGGTTACAAAATTTCCCGGTACGGAATCAGCTAAAAAAGCTCAGGAAATTCTGGATGCGATAAAAACAAAGAAAACAGCACAACCCGAAGTGAGTGCCGCACAGGATACGGTAAGCGGACAGGCGGCCTCAAAAGAATTATACAAGTATGAGCCTGAGGCTTTTCATTTTTATATTGCGGTTATCGAGATGAAAGTTGCCAGCATCAATGATATACGAAATGCTTATTCCAATCTGAATACCAAGTATTATTCAACAAAAAAATACAAAATCGATACCTGGTTTCTTGACGACAAACATGAGGTGTTGAATGTAAATCGTTTTGATAATAAAAATGACGCAATGAACTACCTGATGGCCCTGGAGAACAACAAAGAACTTTTGGAAACTTTGCAAAAGACCAGCTACAGCCATTTTGTTATCTCGGCAGCAAACTATCCGGTATTTTATCAGAGCAAGGATGTTGATAAATACCTTTCCTTTTTCATGAAAAATTATAAGAAATAAAAACATAATTAAAAATCATTTGAAAAAAATCTACAGTCATGGCTAAAAATTCAGAAGTAGAAACTCCGGTCATTAATATACTTGGTAATGGAACCAGTATCAAAGGAGACATCAAAGCCAGCGGCGACATGCGCATCGACGGAACCCTTATCGGCACTATTAATGCCCGGGGAAAAGTAGTGATAGGGTCCACCGGCAGGGTTGACGGAGAAATTATTTGTCAGAGTGCCGATTTTTCGGGAAGCCTGAATGGAAAAATTACTGTAACCGAACTCCTGGCAATGAAAGCATCATCGCAGATTCTGGGCGATATCATTACAGGAAAACTGTCTGTAGAACCCGGAGCCAAATTCACAGGAAACTGTAAAATGTCCGAAACTGCCAACAACCCTATGGTTGTTCCACAGGATATTGATGAAAAATCTAAAAAAACCGCTCAATAGTTATGCTCGCTATACCAGCATTGCTATGCAAATGTTGGTCATCATCATTCTGGGTGTCTGGGGGGGCGTGTTGTTGGACAAATATCTTGGAATAAAATTCCCGGTCTTTACCGTGGTGCTTGCCTTGGGCTCTGTGTCCCTCGCTATTTATGTTGCTGTTAAAGATTTTTTAAAAAAGAAATAAATGCCGTTAAAGAAAAAATTATTGCTCAACACTCTCTTGTTTTCGATTTTGCTCGAAGTTATTGCTGTGCTCATGACCTTTACCCTGAGTAAAAACATTGTTTCTCCCGCCTTGCCGTTTCTGGTGCCTTTTTTCTTTTCTGTCTCTTTTCTGTCAAATCTTTGGCTGGTTTCCATCCCGCCCGATAATCCCAATCAATTTGTCAGAACATTTATGCTGACTGTATTCTTGAAATTTATGTTATATGTCATCGTGCTGGTGGTTTATGTTATGTTATACCGCTTCGATGCCATGAGGTTTTTGTTCACTTTCCTTATATTATATATCCTTTATCTGGTCTTTGATGTTGTCATTCTTCTTCAACATCTTCCCAAAAAACAATAAAAAATCTGCCGGAATGCTTGTAAATAAAAAAATGAAAAGAAAAAAAATTTTCCGGTTTTATAAAATGTTTATATTTGCCCCGTTTACTTAATAGCAAAGGATACCTAAAGTAATGCATGTAAATAGTTTAAAATCAAAAAGATATATCATAATTCTGTGTTGTCTTCTATCTTTTATTGTTTCGCAGAAAGCATTTTGCGAAACAGAAACAAAACAGCACGAACCGGAAACTAAGTTTAATCCCGGCAAAACCATCATGGACCATATTGCTGATGCACATGAATGGCACATTGCCACAATAGGTGAAAAACATATCAGCATTCCTCTTCCTGTAATCCTTTTTGATGAAGGCAAAATCGTTGTGTTTATGTCTTCCAGGTTTCATCACGGTAACGAATCATATAAAGGATATCAGCTTAATGAAAAAAATAAAATAGTGAAAGTTGATGAAACGGCTAAACCGCCGCTTGATTTTTCGATTACTAAAAATGTGGTTTCATTATTTTTTAGCATCATTTTAATCTGCTGGATGTTTATCTCGGTGGCCCGACGGTTTAAAAACCATCAGAATGAGGCGCCCAAAGGATTGCAGTCGTGGCTGGAACCATTGATATTGTTTGTTCGCGACGACATTGCAAGGCCTTCCATAGGAGAAAAACGATATGAAAAATATATGCCCTATCTGCTGACGGTATTCTTTTTTATTTTTATAAATAACCTCCTGGGCCTGATTCCGTTTTTTCCCGGCGGAGCCAACCTTACAGGTAATATCTCAGTTACCCTGGTGCTGGCAATATTTACTTTTATTATCACTACCGTGAGCGCCAACAAACATTACTGGAAAGAAATCTATAACGCTCCGGGAGTGCCATGGTGGCTCAAGTTTGGACTACCTATTATGCCTATTGTAGAAATAATAGGCGTCATCGTCAAGCCCTTTGTTCTCATGGTCCGACTTTTTGCCAACATCACCGCTGGGCATATCATTGCTCTTGGTTTCATCAGCCTGATATTTATTTTCGGACAGATTTCTACCGGCGCGGGATACGGTTTTTCAGTACTCTCAGTATTATTCTATGTTTTCATGGGGTTGTTGGAATTGCTGGTTGCTTTTATCCAGGCCTATGTTTTTACGCTGCTATCAGCCCTGTATTTTGGCATGGCCATGGCAGAGCATCATGAAGAAGCACATTAATAATTCAAAACTATAAATTAACCTAAATTAAAAATTATGTCACTAATGTCAGTTTTATTACAAGCAGCAGCCGATTTTGCACCTATCGCAAAGATGGGCGCTGGTATCGGAGCAGGAATTGCCACCGTGGGAGCAGGCCTGGGTATTGGAAATATCGGTAAAGGCGCCATGGAATCTATCGGAAGACAACCCGAAGCCGTAGGCGACATCCGTTCTAACATGATTGTTGCGGCAGCCCTCATCGAAGGTGTTGCTTTTTTTGCTATCGTAGTTTGCTTACTCATACTTTTCATCTAATAAAAAGTATAGCCATTTCAAAAACTCCTGATCATCACAGGGGAAAATTGTCATTTTAATTAACTTAAAGGTTAAAAATTATGGAACTAGTATCTCCCGGCATTGGCCTCATTTTTTGGATGACGCTTTCTTTTCTGTTATTGATGCTGATTCTAGGGAAATTTGCATGGAAACCTATGCTGAAAATGCTCAAAGAACGCGAAAACAAAATTGAGGATTCTCTAAAACAGGCTGAAAAAGCGCACGAGGAAATGAAACAGTTAAAATTCAGTAATGAAGAACTGCTGAGGGAAGCCAAAAACGAAAGAGACAATATTCTTCGTGAAGCGCGGGTAATAAGAGAAAAACTTATCGAAGAGGCCCGTACAAAAGCCACCGAAGAGGCCGATAGAATTGTTCAGTCAGCCAAAGACAGCATCAAATATGAAAAATTGGAAGCGCTTACCGATCTGAAAAATCAAATCGCCCTGTTATCAGTGGATATTGCCGAAAAACTGCTCCAGGAAGAGCTTTCAAAAGATGAAAAACAAAACAAACTGATTGAAAAGTTTTTGAACGAAATTAATTTTAACTAAGAAACCGTTATACTGATGATATCCGAAAGAATTGCCAGTCGTTATGCAAGGGCCTTGTTTGGTTTGGCGCTCGAAAAAGCCCAGTTAGAGGATATTTATAAGGATATGGTACTCCTGAAAGAGGTTTGCGAAAACAACAGCGATTTTGTTCATTTTTTGGCCAGCCCTGTTATTAATCATTCCAAAAAAGTAGCCGTTTTTAAAACCTTGTTTGTTGAAAAAATCACTCCGCTATCCTTCAATTTCCTTACTATCCTTATCAAAAAACGCAGGGAGTTAATCATTAGGGAAGTTGCTGGTGAGTTTGTGATGCTCTACAAGGTAC
>DAOOWO010000012.1:0-17098 GCA_035371225.1 Bacteroidales bacterium
CGTCCAACCGGATGGTGTCTTTTAGCTTTTCTTGAGCAATTGCTGATGAACTCAGTATCAAAAATGCCAGAATAAATGATGTGTAATTTTTTAGTTTTTTGATTTTCATGGTGTCAACATATTTGAAATTAGTGTTACTTATAATTCAAAAAAAATTATTCGATATCGGTCATAACCAGTTTGCCGTGTGTAATGCCTTTTGTTCCGATGATTTTGTCGGCCAGTTGAAGCAGCATTTTCGCTTTTCCTTTAACGGCAATGGTTTCAAGACAAAGGTCGTGTGCAAGATGAACGTGTTGCGTGGAAAGAATCAGGTCGTGAAAATCATGCTGAACCTGCATTAGCTTGTTATTGAGTTCACGTTTGTGGTGGTCGTAAACAATAACAATAGCACCGGCCACAGTTTTGTTTTTGTCAATTTTTTCGGTAACTAAGGTGCCTTTAATCAGGTTGCGTATGGCCTGCGAACGGTTAGGAAACTTGTTCTCTTTTACAAGGTCGTCCAGCGAATTCAGAATGTCTTCTTCAAGAGATACACCAAATCGTTTTACCTGCATGTGTTACTTTTTTATAAAAAGTTGGCACAAAAATAAAATATTTTTTGAAATAAAAATAAAAATGATAAAAATATAGGTTTTGTTAAAGTTTTCTCAGCCATCCCAACCATGCATCCATGCCTTCACCGGTTTTAGCTGAGATTTCAAAGAATTGTAAATGGTGATTTACCTGCAGGGCGTATTCTTTTGCCTTTTCGACACTGAAATCTACATAGGGCAACAGGTCGGTTTTGTTGATAATGCAGATGTCGGAACTATGAAACATGTGAGGGTATTTGAGCGGCTTGTCTTCACCTTCGGTAACACTGATTATGACAATACGGTGTGATTCGCCAAGGTCGAAAAGGGCAGGGCAAACTAAGTTGCCGACATTTTCAATCATAAGGATGGAGTTGTCGGCCACATCAAGTTGTTTTACCGCTTTGCTTACCATTTCGGCATCCAGATGGCAGCCGCTGCCTGTATTTATCTGTATCACGGGTATGCCGGTGGCATGGATACGGTTGGCATCATTCATGGTTTGCTGGTCGCCTTCAATGACATATAACGAAAGTCCTTGCTTAAGTTCCGAAATGGTCTTTTCAAGCAAAGTGGTCTTGCCGGAACCCGGTGAACTAACCAAATTGATGGCTTTAACTTTTTTTGCATCAAAATAACCCCGGTTCCGTTCGGCTAACATTTTGTTTTTGTCCAGAATGTCGTGTTCTATTTTGTACTCTTTATCATGAGAATGGTCGTGCTCATGCTGGTGGCCGGCATGTTCATGGCTGTGGTCATGGCTGTGTGTATGTGCATCGTGATTGTGCTCGTGCGAGTAAGTATGGTCATGAGCGTGGCTGTGGTGCTCCTGGCCGTGTTCGTGCTCATGGTCATGTTCGTAATGGTGCTCATGATCATGAGTGTGAGGATTTTCGTGAGAATGTTCTTCGCCGGGTTTATGATAAGTAACTCCGGCATTGGGGTCGCTGCAGCCGCATGTATCGCACATAACGTATAGTATTAATTTTTTACAAAATTACAAAATCAACCGGTAAAAATGGATTTTATCTGCAATTCTTTTCCGCTGATTATTTCGGAATCAATGGAATGGCAAGCAGGACAGGGAGTGTACCAGTCATTATTACCGAATTCGGCCTGACATTTATTACATCTGGATTTCCCGGGGATTTCCTTGATTATCACTTCGGCAAATTCCAACACCGTATTCTTTACTGCAAGTTCGAGAGCAAACTGCAAACTATCGGTTACGATGCCCGAAAGTTGGCCTATTTCAAGTTCGATGCGGCTGATTTTTTCTGCCTGGTGGCTGCGGGCAAAATCTTCGGCAATTTCGATGATATTGGTAGCAATGGATAATTCGTGCATGATGATTGCAAAGATATAATTTTTCTGTCTTTCAGGTATATGATGACCGTTATTATAAAACTTTTCCAGAAACATACCTCTGCTTATAGTGCTTCTCTGCCTATACTTTTACAATGCTTCGGGCAAGTTTCTTCAAACATTCTAATTCTAAATTAACATTTATGACTAACTTTGCATTATAAAGTCTCGACATGATGCCTAATGTTATTATCCTGATTCTTACTGCGGTCATTCTTCTTTTCACCCTTGTTTTTATCATCAGGATGCTGGATTATGTAAAAAGCCGCATTTCCTGGGTTATGATAGGGCTGGCAATGATTTTTCTGACGGCTGCTCAGTTGATGGAAATATATAATCTTTATTTTAATCAAAACTATTCGTCCATACTTACCATATATTTTCTGTTGGTATTATTTGTGGCAATTTTGCTCTCGATTGGAGTGCACCGCATTGGAAATCTGTTGCGCAGTGTTAAAAAAGCCGATGAGCGGCGTATCGAATCCGAAAACCGCTTCAAATTATTGTTTGATAATTCTACCGATGAAATTTTTCTTGCTGATTTTGATGGCAATTTTATCGAGGTCAACCAGGAGGTCATTAAGCGCCTCGGTTATTCCCGCGAAGAGCTGATGAAGAAAAATTTTACCGATATCAAAACACCTAAATATATTCCTTTAGTAAAAAAGAACATTGATATCATCATTCAGAACGGTCACCATGTATACGAAACCGAACACCTCACGAAAAAAGGCGCGGTAATTTTTCTTGAGATGTCGAGCCGTGTTATTGATTATTTCGGGAAAAAGGCCATCCTGAGCCTGGCGCGCGATATTACCGACCGTAAAGAAATTGAACGGAAAATTGCTGCTGCCATCATTGAAACCGAAGAACGTGAACGTCAGCGCTTTGCTGCCGATCTGCACGACGGCCTGGCACCGCTCTTATCCACAATTAAGCTGTATACCGACCTGTTGAAAAAGGGTAATTTTAATAAAATCAGCCCTGCCGAAACCCTTCAGGCTGTCGATGAACTCATTGATAAGGCCATTGTTTCTACCCGAGAAATCTCAAACAACATTATGCCAAGCATTTTGCAGGATTTTGGCTTGCCTGTTGCCATTAAAGATTTTTGTAATTATATCAACAATACCCAGTCGGTGAAAATTATTCTTGATACCTCTCAGTATAAACTTACCGGACCAAGGATTGAAGAAACTGTGCTGTTCCAGAGTATAAAAGAACTGGTTAATAACTCGCTCAAACACTCAGAGGCCAAAAATATTGAAATATTTCTTGAGAGTCACGGCGTGCAGGTAAACTTGTTTTATAAAGACGATGGCATTGGTTTCGACGTGGAAGAAAAACTGCAGCAGCCCACAGGAATGGGATTGAATAATATTGTCAATAAAATAAAAACCATCAACGGTACCACGCTTATCAAAAGCAGGGAAGGAGAGGGGATGTCGGTGCTGGTTACTGTTAATGTAAAATAATTGTACTATGAATATCATAAGATTAGTTATTGCCGATGATCATGAAATTTTTCGCAAGGGCTTGCGAATTATTCTCAACGAGATGGATGAGGTGAAAGTCATTGGCGATGCCCAAAACGGTCACGAATTGTTTGAGATACTCAAAAATGCCACTGCCGACCTTGTGCTGATGGATATCCGCATGCCCGTGATGGACGGCATTGAAGCCACCCGCAGGGTAGTGGAAAAGTATCCTTCCATAAAAGTTATTGCCCTTACTATGTTCGAAGAGATAAGTTACTTCAACCAGATGATAGAAGCAGGGGCAGAGGGTTTTCTGCTGAAAAAGACTAACAAGGACGAGCTGCAACGTGCTATCAATCAGGTGATGGCTGGAGAAAACTATTTTTCGGAAGAATTTATCAGCAATGTGAACCGTAATATGAGGCCTTCGCTCAGGATGGCCGGCATTGAACTTACCGATCGCGAACAGGAGGTCCTCGAACTAATCTGCAAAGGCATGTCGAATGCTGAAATATCTAAATACCTCGGCGTTAGCTCACGCACCGTGGATGGTCACAGAGCGCATCTGCTCGAAAAAACAGGGGCTAAAAACTCTCCGCACCTGGTGATGTTCGCCATTAAAAACGGGTTAATCAAGGCCTAAGGGCTGTGTTAATTACCGGTAATTCGCCAAAATAAGACCCATTACCAGGCGT
This sequence comes from Bacteroidales bacterium, assembly GCA_035371225.1. GTDB lineage: Bacteria > Bacteroidota > Bacteroidia > Bacteroidales > CAIWKO01 > CAIWKO01. Next base: position 4,114 of record DAOOWO010000012.1, read on the forward strand.
GCCTTTAGTTACAATTCGATGTAATATGAAATCCCGGATTCAACAACTCCATACTCATAAAAAGTTGGTATTTTGCTTTATCAAAAAAGTAATCCCAACAGCCAAGACTATGAAATATTTCCCCTCCAAAACCTGTTTTAAACTGGTATAAGCCATGGAGTGGATGGGCGATGTCATTTTTTGGCGAAATGCCAAACATATCATATTCAATGCAGCCCTTTTCCTTTGAGATTTTTATAGCTTCCCATTGCAGGGCATAAGTCGCCATGTAGTTTCTGTTTAAGTTTGAAGATGCCCCGTACAAATAGGAGCCTCGCTGGCCGCTTATAATTAAAAACATCGCAGCCAATGGAGTTTTTTCATTTTCGGCTATTAAATAGTAAACCTCGGCAGGCGATTTTGTACTGTCGGCACGGGTGGTCAAAATGGCTTCAAAATACTTGATGTCGTTCAAATACAATCCGTTTCTTTGGGCGGTGTCTGAGTACAGATGATACCAGATGTGTAAATCGCTGATATCGGCCATTCTTACGGTAACACCTTTCTTTTGAGAGAGTTTGATGTTATATCTTGTTTTAGGCTTCATGCGGTCTAAAATGGAGTTGAGATCTGCTACCAGACTGATATACAAAGTATTTGTAGGCAAAATATTCGTTTGTGCTTTCCTGAGATTCCAGTTTAAAGTATTGATATTTAATCTTAATTCCTGCGACTTTATTGACGGGACATCAAGTAAATTTCCTTTATTGTCAAAGTAGGCATTATCGCCGGTCCAAAATACTTCCCAACACAAATCATACCTGATCATAAAGCAATTGGCCGGCAGAAAAGACCGTAAACATTCAGATAATTCTTCCAAAAAAAGTCCCTGAAACTCATTATCGGGTTCCAGTTCCGGGCCATAGGGCACATAAGCAATACAATCATGTTTGTTTACCTGCATGATAATCACCAAAAGGTCCGAATTGATATCATAATCCGCCACAGCATCATGAAAAAGATGGCTCTTTTTTGATTTGAAATTGATAGCAATGGTTTCACAGCCTGTTTTTCTTTTTACAAGTGACCAAAAGGCAGTTTGCTGCACTATGGAAGTTTTGTAAAGTTCGTCAATGTCTTTTTTAAGTACTTCTGATAACATGATATTTTTTTATATTGTATAATTACCCCCTGCCTCGGGTTGGTAAATAATTTCATCTATTCTGCTTTTTGTTAATCCCAACAAATGCAATTGGACCATGCAATCTGTTGCTTTAGTTGGGTTTATCAAACCTAATAAAATCTTTTCCGACAATTATTTTGCTACCTGTCCTTTACACGCATTGTCGGGATTACATTTTCTTTGTGGTGAGCCTGCATGAGCAGTAGCGAACCTGTTCCGAAGCTCAATAAATATTTTAAAAATACAAATTAATTTAAGAGAGACAAAAACGGGGTATGTTTTAATCCTGATAATGATTGAAAAATAAATATCCTATCAAAAAGTAAACCATTGATTTGTAGCAGTTGAATGCTTTTCACGAAAACACAAGCCTGGCTTGAAAAGAAACTTTATTATCTCTTTCAAAAACAAGTGAAAAGACCATGCGTTGATTTTCCAAATAATATACGTATATTTACCCGTTGAAAAATAAATTTAATTTTTTTAGAAAATATCAATTTTGTAAAACACATATAATCATGGTGTTACAGGGCTTTAATAAAATACTTTTATCGGTATTTATCAGGAGGAGCTTCTGCAATCCTTTGATAATGCTTGTTTTGTGTGGCAAGCAGGTGTTTTTACCTGTTTCTCCCGATGCGGGTTTTACTCTTTTTTACTTCAGATTCTCATTATACTTTTGTATCGTCAAAAAAAGAAAAAATGGTCAGAGTAATCATAGTCGATAATGAAGCAACTTTCCGCAAGGGACTCAAAACCATTCTGCTCAACATTGGAGACGTAGAAATAGTAGCTGAAGCCTCTAATGGTGAAGAGTTTCTTAACGTACTTGACCAACATAATGCTGACCTTGTCTTTATGGATGTGAAAATGCCTGTTATGGATGGCATGGAAGCTACCCGCAAGGCCAAAGCACATTACCCTTACTTGTCTATCGTTGCATTTTCTTCTTATGAAACTCAATATTATCAGGAAAAAATGATGGATGCAGGCGCCTCTGATTACTTGCTGAAGTCAGCCGACAATTATGATTTATTAGCAAACATAATAAATAAAACCAAAGCCGGAAAGTTTTCCGGGATGAATAATTATTAATTAATAAAAAAAGTTATGGAAACCAAAAAAATCTTAATCGTTGATGATGACATTGATGTGATAACCATCATTCAGACTATTCTTCATAAAGAAGGATATAATGTCGTCGCTGCAAATGACAAAATCGAAGGCATGAAAAAGATCCGGGAAGAAAAGCCCGACCTGGCCATCCTTGATGTAATGATGACTACTCATTACGAAGGTTTTGAACTGGCAAAAGAAATTACGGATGATCCGGAATTATCCAAAATGCCGGTACTTATGCAAACCTCTATCGACATTCTGACCACCACCAAGCCGGATGTACAGGCAATGGCCCGCGAATTCAGAAAAAACCCCGGATTCAAAGATTTGCATGTCATTCTGGTAAAAGATATCAACACCGGAAAAGCCGGCGTGGATTATCTTTCGGAAGACGGAAAAAGCATCTGGTTCCCTGTTGACGGTTTTATCAGAAAACCGGTTGACGTTAAAAGGTTACTCCCCGAAATAACACGAATTTTAGGCAATAAATAATTATAGTTATTAACAAATTAAAATGTAGCAACACAAATTACTATGGAAAAAGCAATTGATAAAATACTTGAAAACTACGAAAACTGTGGCAGGGACTCTTTGATCCCGCTTTTACAAGAAATTCAGGAAAAAGAAGGCTATTTATCTGAAGTAGCAATTGTTAAAACCGGACTGAAGTTAAAAATACCTACCAGCAAAATCTACGGTGTTGCTACATTTTATAATCAATTCAGGTTCGAGCCCGTCGGAAAATACCATATTATGGTATGTCGTGGAACCGCCTGTCATGTGCTCGGGTCAGCCACTGTACTGCAGGAATTGGAATCTATTTTAAAAATTAAAGCCGGACAAACCACGCGCGACGGACTTTTCAGCATCGAAGTAGTGGCTTGTATTGGTGCCTGCGGACTTGCCCCGGTGATAAACATCAACGGTGAGTTTTTTGCAAAGGTTACTACCGAAAAATTAAAAGAAATAGTTGAATCATACAGAGCTAAAGAACAAACGATATGAACAATTCAGTAAAACAATACCTGGATAATCTGGCTGCCGGCAAAGAAACCGACGTAAAAAACGGTACCTTTGAAAACATAGCCGGTAAAGACAAAGCTACTATTTTTATCGGCGCAGGAACTTGCGGCCTTGGCGCTGGTGCGGCAAAAACAAAAGCTGCCATCGAAGAATACCTGAAGGTTAATAATATGCAAGCCGAAATAGTGGAAGTAGGTTGCATAGGATTCTGTGCGGTTGAACCCATTATGGATGTCAGGCTGCCTGGCAAAAACAGGGTGTCTTTCGGAAAAGTGACCTTTGATAAGGTTAACGACATCCTTGGAAATATTACCGCCGGAAAAATTGTTAAGGAAAACCTTCTTGGACAGTTTATGAGCGACGAACTAAAACCCTGGCCTGGTGTTAATGATATTAACCAACACCCGTTTTTTGTCAAACAAAAACGTCTGGTGCTGAAAAACTGCGGTATTATTAATCCCGTAAGTTTTGAAGAATATATCTCCCGCGGAGGCTATGCCGGCTTTATAAAAGCCGTGAAGACATTGTCACCTGAAGATGTAATTTCTACTATTGAAAAAAGCGGGCTTCGCGGACGCGGCGGCGGCGGATTCCCCACAGGAACTAAATGGAGATTAGCATACAAAACTCAGGCTGACCAAAAATACATGATTTGTAATGCCGACGAAGGCGATCCCGGTGCTTTTATGGACCGTGCCGTTATCGAAGGCGACCCCCATCGACTCCTCGAAGGCCTGGCCATTGGCTCCTATGCCGTTGGCGCTACCGTGGCCTATATCTATATCCGTGCTGAATACCCACTGGCTATCCAACGACTGAAAATAGCAATCAAACAGGCAGAAGAATATGGTCTGCTCGGTCATAATATTTTGAATTCCGGATTCGACCTGAAGATAAAAATAAAAATGGGAGCTGGAGCTTTTGTTTGCGGTGAAGAAACAGCCCTGATGCACAGCATCGAAGGTTACCGCGGAATGCCAAGCCCCCGCCCGCCTTTCCCTGCCGAAAGTGGTTTGTTTGGGAAACCCAGCGTAATCAACAATGTGGAAACTTATGCCAACGTCTCTGAAATCATTCTGAAAGGAGCCGATTGGTTTAGTTCAACAGGTACTGAAAAGAGCAAAGGAACAAAAGTGTTCGCCCTTTCAGGAAACGTGAAAAATACCGGACTCGTTGAAATCCCCATGGGAACAACCGTACGCCAGATAATTTTTGATATCGCAGGCGGTATTGCTTTCGACAAAAAATTCAAATCCGTACAAATTGGCGGTCCTTCTGGCGGTTGTATCACCGAAGAAAACCTCGACATTGAGATAGACTATCAAAACCTGATAGCAGCAGGCGCCATGATGGGCTCCGGAGGCTTGGTGGTGATGGACGAAGATACCTGCATGGTGGATATTGCTAAATTCTTCATGGATTTTATTCAGCGCGAAAGTTGCGGAAAATGTATTCCATGTCGCGAAGGTACCAAACGAATGCTCGAAATATTACAGAGTATTACTTCAAAACCAAAATCCAACGACGACAAAGACGCTCTCGAACGTTTTCAGGGTGTCTTGCAGTTAGAAAAACTTGCAAAAGTCATTAAAGAAACATCGCTTTGCGGTCTGGGACAAACGGCACCAAATCCCGTGTTAAGCACCCTGCGCTTTTTCCGCCATGAGTATGAGGCCCATGTGTTTGAAAGAGTATGTCCTGCCGGAAAATGCACCGACCTGAGAAAATTCCACATCATTGTTGATAAATGTACCGGTTGTACGGCCTGTTCCAAAAAATGTCCCACTTCGGCCATTATCGGAACCCGTAAAGCACCACATTTTATACAGGAAGATAAATGTATTGGTTGCGGCGCATGCTACGATACATGCAAATTTGAAGCTATTGAAATGATTTAAAAATTAGGATATTATGAACCTGACTATAGAAATAAACGGAAAAAATTATCAAGCAGAAAAAGGCGAAACGATTCTGACAGTGCTTAACCGCAACGGTATTAAAGTGCCAACACTTTGTCATATGAAAAATTTTGTTCCTTCGGGCGCCTGCCGCATGTGTGTGGTAGAACTTGAAGGCAGTGCCAAACTCGTGAGCTCTTGTTCTTTTCCTGTCAGCGATGGCATGAAAGTTAACACCCGTTCGCCCCGCGTACTGGATGCACGAAAAACTATTGTAGAACTGCTGTTATCAAACCATCCCGACGATTGCCTCTACTGCGTGAGAAATGCTAACTGCGAACTGCAGCACCTTTCAAAAGAATACCACGTGGTTGACCGCCGCATCCATGGCATGAAAAACAAACATAAAATTGACCATTCCAGCCTGAGTATCATTCGCGACCCGGCAAAGTGTATCCTTTGCGGACGCTGCGTCAGAGTGTGCGAAGAGGTTATGGGCGTGTCGTGTATCGAATACACTCATCGTGGCAGCAAAACACTCATAGGTACTTCTATGGGCAAAGGCCTAAATACTTCCAGTTGTGTTAATTGCGGACAGTGCATCATGGTTTGTCCTACCGGCGCCTTGTCGGAAAGAAACCAAACCGCTGAAGTTCAGGATGTTTTACACAAAAAAGATAAAGTTGCTATAGTGCAGTATGCTCCGTCCATCTCCGTTTCACTGGCCGAAGAGTTCGGCATGAAACCGGGGCAGGATATTAACGGTATCCTCAATGCTGCACTGCGTAAAATGGGATTCTCCTATGTGTTTGATACCACCTTCGGAGCCGACCTTACCATTATGGAAGAATCGGCAGAACTGATCGATCGTATCGTTAAGGGAAAAACCATGCCTATGTTCACCAGCTGTTGCCCTGCCTGGGTAAAATATGCCGAAGAGTTTGCTCCCGATTATCTTAATAATCTTTCAAGTTGCAAATCACCTCAGCAAATGACCGGTGCCATAATAAAGAGTTATTTTGCTCAACAGGCAAAAATAGAGCCCAAAGACATTATCTCCGTGTCGATCATGCCCTGTACAGCCAAGAAATTTGAAGCACAACGCGATACTATGATCCGTGAAGGTATCAACGATGTAGACATCGTGATGACTACCCGCGAACTTATTGAATTAATAAAACTGCATGGTATCGATATGCACAACATTGAACCCGAACTTACAGATTCCCCGTTGGGAGTCCGTAGCTCGGCAGGTAAGATTTTCGGTGCTACCGGCGGTGTGATGGAAGCGGCTCTTAGAACTGCCTATAAACAACTCACCGGCAACGAACTGACAAACTTTAAAATCAATGCCGTTCGCGGACTTAATGGACATAAGGAAGCCCGTATAAAGATAAATGATCTGGAAATTGGAGTCGCTGTTGTTAGTGGCTTGGCCAATGCCGGAAAACTTATTGAAGAACTGAGGAATGGCAGAAATGACCTTCACTTTATCGAAGTGATGACCTGTCCGGGCGGATGTATTGCCGGCGGCGGACAACGTATAGGAATCACCGAAAAAATTATCGAAGCACGTATGAATTCGTTGTACGAAATTGATGACAAGGAAACATTAAAGGTTTCGCATAAAAACCCCGAAATTGTTGAATTGTACGCTAATTTCCTGGGCGAACCATTGCAGCATAAAAGCCATGAACTTCTGCATACAAAATATTTTAAACGCGAAGTGCTTCTATAATTTTGAATATTAACCTGATAGCAATTACAGGACAATGGGAAATCTGATAAATAACGAGTTGGTTTACACGGTCAAAGACCGGTGCCGGGTATGTTATACCTGTGTCAGAGAATGTCCTGTAAAAGCTATTAAAATTATTAACGGACAAGCGGAAGTAATCTCGGAGCGATGCATAGGATGCGGAAACTGTACTAAAGTGTGCAGTCAGAAAGCTAAAGTGTTTGTGGATACCACAGCTCCAGTTGAAGAGTATCTGGCTACAAAGGAAAAAACTGTAGCCTGCGTTGCTCCGAGTTTTCCCGCTGAATTTGCTGAGATTGCCGATTACCGGAAATTGGTTGGTATGCTACGCAAATTAGGTTTTACTTGGGTAGTGGAAGTAGGATTTGGCGCCGATATGGTGGCCAATGAATACCAAAAGGTAATGAATGATATAAATGCCCCGAAAAGCATTTCGTCCGACTGCCCGGCTATAGCCTATTATGTAAGGCATTATCATCCCGAACTGATAGAATCGCTAGCCCCCATCGTTTCACCAATGGTGGCCATGGTAAGGGTGGTAAAGAAAAAATATGGCGAGGATGTGAAAACTGTTTTTATCGGGCCTTGCATTGCCAAAAAAGCAGAATCAAACGAAGTTGATCAGGTGATAACCTTCATTGAACTTCGAAAACTGTTGAAAAAGGCAGGCATTACTCAGGATAAAGTCGAGCCATCTGATTTTGACCCGCCTTTTGCCGGAAAAGCTTCAATTTTCCCGGTAACCCGCGGCAAATTGCATTCTATCAATAAAACTGATGATATTTGTGAGGAGAATATCATCGTAGCTTCCGGGAGAGTGCATTTCAGGGAGGCAATACGCGAATTTGAAGAAGGCCTCAAGAAATCGCAACACCTCGAACTGCTGTGCTGCGAGGGCTGTATAATGGGCCCCGGAATGTCCTATAACAATATGTTATTCACCAAAACCACCAGGATCAGGAACTATGTACGGCAAAAGTTGCATGTTATGGATAAGGATACCTGGAAAAAAGAATTTAACGAATTTAAGAACCTGGATTATTCGCAACATTTTAAGCCTGCCGACCGTCGTATCCCGACTCCTTCAGTGGAAGCCATTTCAAAGGTGCTGGAGTCGATGGGAAAAGTAAAAGCCGAAGACCACCTCAACTGCGGAGCTTGCGGATATGATTCGTGCATAGAACATGCCATTGCCATCATCGAAGGCTTTGCAGAGGTGGAAATGTGCCTGCCCAATACCATTGAAAAACTTCACCATTCGGTGCAGGAGCTCAATCTTTCGAACGAAAAACTGGCAAGCGCCCGTCAATCGTTGCAACAATCAGAAAAACTCGCTAATATGGGTCAATTGTCGGCAGGTATTGCTCATGAATTGAATAACCCGCTGGGAATTATTACCATGTACAGCAATATCCTTAAGGAAGAAGCCCCTGTCGACAGCCCTATACGCGATGATCTGGAACTGATAGCCGAACAGGCTGATCGTTGCAAAAAAATCGTAGGCGGCTTACTGAATTTTGCACGTAAAAACCAGGTTAAATTGGTAGAAACTGATATCCTGAAGTTTACCAATCATAGCTTAGAGTCTATTATTTTGCCTCCTAATGTGGAAGCGGAGGTCAAATCCGAATTGTCCAATACCTTTGCCTTTATTGACAACGATCAATGGATGCAGGTGCTGACCAATCTCGAAAAAAATGCCATCGAAGCTATGCCTGATGGTGGTAAAATAACTATTACCTTGTGCGAAAGTAACGATGATGTTGAGTTTTGGGTTGCCGATTCAGGCCCCGGAATATCCAAAGAAAACCTGGATAAAATCTTCACGCCTTTCTTTACCACTAAGCCTATCGGTAAGGGAACAGGTCTCGGACTACCGCTTATTTACGGTATTGTAAAAATGCATAACGGACAAATAAATATCGAAACAAATGATAACCCCGAAACAGGCCCAACCGGTACCTGTTTTAAAATCAGAATTCCAAGAAACAAAAATAAAACCTTATAAAATGACAACGACAGAAAAAAAATTGGTTTTGATAGTCGATGATGATATCGATAGTTTGACACAGTTGACCTTACACATGAAAAACATGGGGTTTGACGTGATTACAGGCGAAACTCAAAAAGAAGGCGAGGACTTAATCAACAAAATTAAACCCGACCTGGCTATCTTTGACCTGATGATGGACAATAAAGACAGTGGTTTCATTCTCAGCTATAAAATCAAAAAGAAATATCCGGATGTACCTGTGATTATTGCTACGGCAGTAACAGCCGAAACCGGACTGATGTTCGGACTTAATTCCGATGAAGATAAACAGTGGATAAAAGCTGATCTCTATCTTGAAAAAGGAATTCGTTACGACCAGTTGCAGGTGCAGGTAAAGAAATTATTAAAACTATAAAAAAACCTTATGGCAGTCCTTAAAGTATTAATAGTGGATGACGAGGTGGGAATCCGTTCCGGCCTGACGAGAATCTTAAAAAATTTTTCGGTTGATTTTCCTTTTATTGAAGAGGCCTTTACTTTCGAAACCATCGAAGTGGGCACCGGCGAAGAGGCATTGACCTACCTGGATTCTACCCGGATAGATATTGTTTTGCTCGATAATAAACTACCCGGAATTCACGGCATCGAGGTGTTGGAATACATCAATGCCAAGAATATTGATACTTCGGTAATGATGATTACCTCCTATGCTTCGCTCGACCTTGCAATTAAAGCTACCAACAACGGCGCCTATAACTTTGTACCCAAGCCTTTTACACCGCAGGAACTGAAAACAGCCATGGAGGGTATTACCAAACACCTTTACCTGAGCCGGATGACCAAAACACTCAATGAGGAAAGCAAACAGGTAAGGTTTCAGTTTTTATCGGTATTGTCGCACGAGCTTAAATCGCCTATCAATGCCATCGAAGGTTATCTGCGCATAATGCAGGACAAACAGGTTGGCAACGACCTGAATGACTACGAACAGATGATTGAACGTTCGTTGGAACGTATCAGGGGTATGCGTTCGCTCATTATGGATATGCTCGACCTGACGAAACTTGAAAACGGAAAAAAGAAACGCGAAATAACCAAAGTGGATGTTGTGCAGATAGCGCAAATCTCTATCGATACCATGACTCCGCTGGCTTCTCAGAAGAATGTAAAGGTTTTTCTCGACTCCAACGCGCCCAACATTTATATGAATGCCGATACTAATGAAGTTGAAATAATTTTTAACAACCTAATTTCAAACGCAGTAAAATATAACAAAACCAATGGAACGGTGGACGTTAAAATTTCCGCCGATGACAACAAAGTTTCTATTGCTGTTTCCGATACTGGCATAGGAATGTCCGAAGAAGATATCGCAAAATTGTTCCAGGAGTTTTCTCGTATCAAAAATGAGAAAACCAAAGGCATCAGCGGCAGCGGACTAGGTCTTTCGATTTTGAAAAAAACCGTAGAGGATTTTTACCATGGTACCGTAACAGTAAAAAGTACTCCTGATATGGGAAGTACCTTTATTGTCGAAATTCCGAAAAATTATTAATAAATTTTTACAGAAATCGAGGTCCAAATGAAATTTACACCGGAAAAATACAAAATTCCTGATGTCCCCATGCAGCCTTTTATTGACGCTGAAGAAATTGAGGAATATCTTAATAATTCGGTACCCACAAAAGAATCTGTCAGGGCCGTCATAGCAAAATCCTTGTCGAAAAAACGCTTGTCGCTGGCCGAAACCGCTATCTTGCTAAATACAACCGATCCTGAACTTGTTGAAGAGATAAAAGAAGGCGCCAGGCAACTGAAAAAAATGGTGTATGGCAACAGGATAGTGCTATTTGCGCCCCTGTACATAGGTAATAAATGTGCGAATAACTGCACCTATTGTGGCTTCAGAGCTTCTAATACCGAAGCTAAAAGGGTTACCCTTACTGACGAAGAGATTGTTAATGAGATTCAATCGCTGGAAGATAATGGACAAAAAAGATTGATTCTGGTTTATGGCGAACATGCCCAGTACAACCCCGAATTTATCGCCCATACCGTCCGCATTGCATATTCTGTAAAGAAAAATAATGGCGAAATAAGGCGCGTAAACATTAATGCGGCTCCACTGGACATAGAAGGTTTTAAGGTCGTTAAAGAGGCTGGTATAGGAACTTTCCAGGTTTTTCAGGAGACTTATCATCCCGAAGCTTATAAGACGTACCACCTCAGAGGTAAAAAAGCTGATTACGGATACCGGCTTACCTCGCTTGACCGCGCTCAGGAAGCAGGTCTTGATGATGTGGGTATTGGTGCACTTTTTGGATTATATGACTGGCGTTTTGAAGTAATGGGACTGGTACGTCATACCAACCACCTCGAAGCTTGCTATAATGTGGGACCTCATACAATATCATTTCCCCGTATCAAAGACGCTTCCATGCTCAATATGGGCGAGAAGTATTTTGTGAACGACACCGACTTTGCAAAAATGGTTGCCATACTTCGCCTGGCCGTGCCTTATACCGGGTTGATATTAACCGCCCGGGAACCTGTAGCTCTGCGAAACGAAGTTATACAGTTCGGTGTTTCACAGATCGACGGAGGCACCAAACTTGAGCTTGGCAGCTATTCCAAATCAGATCATTTGGAACAAGACCTGAACAGAGGCCAGTTCCGCATCAACGACAGCCGCACACTGACCGAGATTATCTCGGAGCTTCTCGACCAGGAAATGCTACCGTCTTTTTGTACCGCATGTTACCGGCTGGGAAGAACAGGCGAACATTTTATGGAGTTTTCGGTTCCCGGTTTTATCAAACGTTTTTGCACCCCCAATGCCATACTTACCCTGACCGAATACCTGGTGGACTACGGCAACGAAGTAAACCGTGAAAAGGGCTGGAAACTTATCGAAAAAGAACTTCAGGCAATGAGCGATGAAAAAAATGTTGCAGAAATCAGAAATAGAATAGAACAAATAAAAAACGGAAAAAGAGATTTATATTTTTAAACAGTTAAAGATTGTAAGCTGCATTTAATTTAAGAAGCAGCCGGAAAATGATGTCGCGTACGCAGAATCAGCGTAAACAAAAAATAAAAAGCAAACAATCATTGTTATGAGCAAGGGCAGGGATTTAAAACCACAAATAGGAATCTTCGGAAGACGCAACAACGGGAAAAGCTCATTGATAAATTTGCTCGTTGGGCAGGAGGTGGCTATTGTGTCTGAACAAGCAGGTACTACTACCGACCCGGTGAAAAAATCCATAGAAATTTTTGGCATAGGTCCCGTGATAATGATTGATACCGCTGGTATTGATGATACGGGCAGCTTAGGAGCCAAAAGGATCGAAAAATCCATGCAGGTTATTAAAACTATTGATTGTGCCGTATTGGTTATATCAGGTAATTTTTTTGGACAACCTGAATTACAGTTGATTGATTATTTTAACAGGTACAACATCCCCTTTATTGTTGTCCATAACAAATCCGACCTGAAACCCCTATCGGCAGCTACCCGCGAAACAGTGCAAAAATACACCAGACAGGAAGTTATCGAATTTAGCACCATCAAACCTGATCATCTGGAAATGCTTGTTTCGGCATTAAAAAATGCTATCCCCGAATCAGCATACATTAGCCGTTCACTGATTGGCGACATTATCAACGAAGGCGATTATGTGTTGTTGGTAACACCTATTGACTCGGAAGCTCCCGAAGGCCGCATGATATTGCCTCAGCAAATGGCTATTCGCGATGTGCTCGACAATAATTGTACCTGCATCGTTCTCAAAGAGACTGAGCTTCAACACTTTTTAAAAACTTCTTGTATTAAACCTGCCCTGGTAGTTACAGATAGCCAGGCTTTCGGAACCGTCAAGGAAATAGTTCCTGAAGATATACCCCTGACAAGTTTCAGTATAATTTTTTCACGTCTGAAAGGCGACTTCGAGAATTATGTTAATGGAACTCAAACCATCAGCCAATTCAACGATGGCGACAGAATTCTGATTCTTGAATCATGCACGCAT
>DAOOWO010000013.1:0-16583 GCA_035371225.1 Bacteroidales bacterium
GCGAACGCCTGTTCAATCCCAAACTCGAAAAAAAACCGCTTATTGTCCTGTCAAACAATGATGGCTGTGTGATTGCCCGCTCTAACGAGGCAAAATCCATCGGCATAAATATGGGTGCGCCCGCTTTTGAGTTTAAAGATCTTATTGCCAGCCACGGGGTTCATGTTTTCTCGTCAAATTATGCCTTGTATGGCGATATTTCGAACAGAATCATGTCTATACTGTTTGAAATGGCCCCCGATGTTGAAGTATATTCTGTTGATGAGGCTTTTCTGGATTTCAGTGGGATGAAACCTGATGCTCCCGGACTGTTGGCAAAGAAAATCCGCAAAACCATCAAACAATGGGTAGGCATTCCTGTTTCAGTCGGTATCGGCCCTACCAAAACCTTGGCTAAAGTGGCCAACCATCTGGCCAAAAAAAATCCGGCCTATGCCAATGTGGCAAACTTGTGCTTCAGTGAAAACAACGATGATGTGTTGAAAAAAATTCCCGTGTCTGAGGTTTGGGGTATTGGCATGGCTTACAGTGATTTATTATCAAAAAACGGCATACAAACGGTTTATGATTTCAAAAATACGGATGAACATTGGGTGCGTAAGCAAATGAACGTTGTCGGCCATAAAACACTGCTTGAGTTAAGAGGCATCTCTTGTATCCCTCTCGAATCGATGATGCCCGACAAAAAGAATATCTGTGTATCCCGTTCTTTCGGTTCCCCGCTTGAATTATACGAAGATATAGAACAAGCCACATCCACCTTTGCCGCACGGGCTGCCGAAAAGTTGCGTCAGCAGCAATCCTGCGCCCGGGGAGTGCTGGTTTTTGTAATGACCAACAGATTTTCCCCTGGTCCGAAATACGTTAATTCCACCGTGATTCAATTGCCTGTTGCCACCAATATCACTGCAGAAATCATTCGATACACACTAAAAGGCCTGAAAAAAATTTACAGGAAAGGTTACCAATACAAAAAATCCGGAGTGATTCTCACGGATATTATTCCAGCCAGCCAACTTCAATATGCTATTTGGGACGACATCAAACGCGAAAAATTAACCCAACTAATGGAGGTGGTCGATAATATAAATGGAAAGATAGGACAGGGCGCCTTAAAATTTGCAGTACAGGGTACCAAACGACGCTGGAAAATGCACCAGGAACGCTTATCTCCCCTATATACAAGTAAATGGAATGATATTCTGACCATAAAAATATAAGCTTTTCACTGCATTTTTTGTTTTAATAATGCGTATTTGCAATAATAATATATATTAATTCAAGATGTGTTTTTTGCCATTGCAATACAATATTGTATTTTTGCAGATAAATGCAACCTTTTGTGTAAAAAATTCGTCTAAAATGTTCAAAATGTTTTTTTCAACCAAGTACAAAAGAGAAAAAATGCGTTTTATTAACAAAACCTGTTAATTATCAACACATGATAAAAAAAGCAAAATACTTCTTCCTTCTTCTAACTACTATCTTTGCGGGAAATTCAGTTTTTGGACAGCCCGGATGCACCGGGGTAACTATTAACACCAACAATGGAGCCGATATTACTCTTCCATGTAATCAACCTTGCGTAACATTAAATGCAACGGCCATACAAACCAGCGGACAAACGGCCACTTACACCGTTTCTTCGATACCTTATGCTCCGCCTTTTCCTTTCACGGGCGGCACGGCCATTCCTATCACCTCCGATGATGACTGGAGCAATGTGATTAATATTCCCAATTTTCATTTTTGTTTTTTTACTATACCTTACGACAACCTTATTATCGGCGATAACGGGGTGATATCTTTTGATGTGGGAGACGCAGGAGGATACTGTCCCTGGTCATTTAGCAGCGGCGTTCCTTATGATTACGGTTCCCCGATGAATATTTTCGGCGCTTTCCATGATACTTATCTTCCTGCCGGCGGACAAATGTATTATTCTGTGGAAGGAACTACACCATGCCGGTCTTTTGTTTTCAAATTCAATAGTGTTTCACAGTATTCCTGCAACAGTCTTCACACAACACAGGAGATTGTTCTTTATGAAACTACCAACGTTATTGATGTGTATATCAACTCTAAACCCTTATGTTCGAGTTGGAATGGAGGCAATGCGGTGGTGGGTATACAAAATATGGCACAAACTGTGGGTTATGCGGCACCGGGCCGAAACTCCGGGCAATGGACAGGTACTAACGAGGCCTGGCGTTTTACTCCGGTTGGCACCTCTTATGTTGAAATATATTGGTACGAGGGAACCACACCGATTGGCCAGGGAACTTCTATCAATGTGTGTCCCACAGCTAATACAACTTATTCCGCTCATGCAAGCTATTCTACCTGTTGGGGATCAACCATCACAGTGGAGGACGAAATAAATGTCATACTCTCGGGCGGTAGCACGAGTTTGTCCGGCGATACCATCATCTGTGCAGGGGAATCCACTAACCTTACAGCCTCCGGATCTGATACTTATGTATGGGCACCAGGCACCGGACTAAACCAAACCACCGGCAGTTCCGTTGTTGCAAACCCGGCAAGCACTACTACCTATACTGTTACGGGCACTTCGGCTAACAACAACTGTACATCAAGCAATATCATCACCGTACATGTAAACCCGTTGCCGGTACTTTCAATTACTCCCAACGGCGGAAATATCTGCATCGGAGACTCTATCAGTCTCACTGCTTCGGGGGCAAATACCTATGTATGGTCACCCGACAGCACCCTTTCTTCTTCTGCAGGTACTACCGTTTCGGCTTTTCCTCATGTAACGGCCACTTACACCATTACCGGAACAGATACCAACCAGTGTGTAAATTCCACCACCACCACAGTTATTGCCTCCTTTGGACCGGCCATTCTTGTTACCGCCGACCCGGAACACATCTGCCCGGGCGATACGAGCCACCTTTCTGTTTTTGGCGCTGCTCAAACGTATACATGGTCGCCGGGTATTTCGTTGACAAGTACTTCGGGGCCAAACACTAATGCGTTTCCTCTTGCTACCACCACATATTCAATTGTGGCCGACAACAACGGTTGTATCAGCACCGCCGAAATTACTGTTGAAGTGGTGCCTCTGCCCACTGTTGATTTTGCCGCCAGTGTGCGTGAGGGTTGTCAGGGCACGGTGGTCAGCTTTACCGACCTTACCACCCCCGCTGCTGCGCAATGGTTATGGCATTTTGGCGATGTAATACCCTTTGGCAATACTTCTACCCAGCAAAATCCCGTGCATTATTACGAAGATGCCGGCTCCTTTGATGTATCCCTTTCTGTTGTTACCACCGATGGTTGCAAGATGAAAATGACATATCCCGATTTTATTGTTATGCATCCAAACCCGTCGGCGTATTTTGAAGTAAAGCCAGAAGTTACCAGCATCCTCGATCCCCTGGTTTTCTTTCACGACCTTTCGCTATATGCCGATAGGTGGAACTGGTATTTCGGGGATGATGTGATCAACAACAACTCCAACCTGCAAAACCCCACCCATGCGTATGCCGATACCGGAACATACCACCCGACTCTTGTGGTTTTCACAAATTTTGGCTGTACCGACACTATTACAGGTAAAATTATCATTCAGCCTTTCACTACCATTTATATTCCCAACGCCTTTACCCCGAACCAGGATGGTAAAAACCCCACTTTCAAGGCCTTTGGTGAAGGTATTGACCCCGAAAAGTTTTATATGAATATATACGACCGTTGGGGAAAACTGGTTTTTACCACCATCGACATAGAAACCGGCTGGGATGGTACCGTTAATGGTAATGTTGCCACCGAAGGGCTGTATGTTTGGTATGTGTCCTATTACGATGCAATGAAACACCATCATGCACTGAAAGGTAATGTGGTGTTGATTAAATAAAGTAGTCAACAGGTAATTATGTGCGGACGGTTTTCTTTTGCCATCAGCGATAAAATCATTGAAGAACACTTCGGATTTGTTCCCGTAAACAACCAAGCACGTTATAATTGCGCCCCTTCTCAGTTGCTGGCTGTCATTAGCAACAGGCATCCCGAACGGTTTAGTTATTTTCAATGGGGTTTTGTACCAAATTGGGCAAAAGACTTTTCAGTGGGGAACAAAATGATAAATGCCCGCGCCGAAACGATTACCTCGAAACCGGCGTTCAAAAGAGCACTGCAAACCAATCGTTGCCTGGTGCCAGCCGATTCTTTTTACGAATGGTCGCACGATTCCGAAAAAACACCTTGCCGGGTTATGCTTCGTGAAGTCCCGCTGTTTTCAATGGCCGGCATCTGGGGCGAGTGGACAGCACCCGGCAATGAAATCATCACCACTTTTGCAATTCTTACCACCGAATCAAATATACTCATTAAACAGCTTCACCACCGCATGCCGGTGATTTTTGATACCAAAGAAGCCGAAAATACATGGTTAAACAGCAGTTCTGTCGCTGAACTGCAGGCATTGTGTGCCCCCTTAGCCGCCGAAAAGATGCTTTTTTATCCTGTTTCAAAAAAACTGAACTCGCCCAAAAACAATGTTCCCGACCTACATCAAAGTATAAACCAGGCAAGCCTGTTCTGAATAAAAGATAATGAAAGGATTAGTCAAAACAAAACAGCAATAATTGATAACAATTATTGCTGCCGTAGAATATTATTATTAATGCCTGTTAAGGCAAAATGTATAAGAAAAATATCAGTCTTTAACGCAGGATGATTCTACACCATGACGCTGTGCATCAGCTTCGACGGTGGCTTTGTAATCGTTGATTTTTTTACTGCTGCCGCATTCCTGTGGGTATGTAACTACCTGTTTTTGTCCAAGATAATCGTATTCATAACTACAGGTAACACATTTTTTGCAGGAAGCAAAGGCGATTACAGTAACCACAGCCACAGCTAATAAAAACATTTTTCTCATTGATCTTCGGTATTAAAAATTCATCTGCAAATATAAAAACTAATTTGGAAATAGCTGTTATTTTTAAAAATAATAATTATACCATCTGGCTGCAACCCCTGATGTCGCTGTCGTCAAACCGGCCATGCACCTCAAAAGTCCCGTCGGCGTGCATTACCCCTACATCTTTGGTTGAAATAAAACTACAGGTAAAAAGGTTGGCCAGGTCAATAATGTTTATTCCTCCGCTTTTTTCATTTGCAGTGCGTGCAAAGGGGTCGTTAAATTCACGGATATAAATTTTCATCCAGGGCGGTGATTTAAACCGGCCTTTACCAACAGAATATGCCTGCGACATAAGTTCGCACATACTATATTCTGAAAATATTTCGGCAACACCCAGCCTATCCTTCAAAATGCCATGCAATTCCTGGCGGGTGATTTCTTTTCGGCGGCCTTTCATACCTCCGGTTTCAATAATAATGACATCTTTCAGGTTAAGGTGATTTTGTTCTGCAAAGGCCATGAGCGCCCAACTGATGCCAAAAAGTATTTTTTTCTTTCCGGAAGATGTTGTCAATACATCTTTTAATGCGGCAGTATTGTTCAGGTAAAAACCGCTTTCTTCGTGTCCGGATTTTTTAATCAGAAAATCAAGCATAAAGGCCAGCGATGATTGCGGCTCCTTTTGATAATCTGGCACCAATGCAAGCACAATGTGATCTTGGGGATTTCCAAAAAAAGAGGTAAAACACGTTGTAATGCTTTTTTCGTACAGATCCTTTGAAAAAACCTGGTTCTGACCACGTTGTGACGAAGTGGTCCCGCTGCTTATAAAGATAAGCTCGGGAGGAGAACTCACACTCCGTATCTCGTGCGATTTAAAAAACTCCACTGGGAGGCAGGGGATGTCGTAACACGAAGTGATATTATCAACCGCTACCGGCAACAAATCAATAAACTGATGATAAACAGTGTTTTGCTTATATTGATATTGAAATATTTGCAGTGCTATTTCATTAAATTCAGTGAAAGAAGTAATGTTAAATATTTTTAATTTCAGTTCTTCAATATCCATCACAACGAAAATTTGTGTAATTTTATATTCAAAAATACTAAGAATATCCGGATGAAAGCTCGTATCGCCATAATTATCGTGTTGGCAGCCGTGATGATGGTGTCTTTATCATGCAATAAGGAAGAAGATTTTCCCGAGGTGCCTTACATTGAATACAGGGACTTTACCACCATCCGGAACTCAAATGATATTGACGAAAAAGGCACCCTGAAAATCTATTTCACCGACGGTGACGGCGACATGGGCCTTGACAACGGCGACACCCTGCCTCCCTATGATAGAAACAGTATTTATTATTATAATTTTTTTATCACCTACTACGAAAAACAACATGGGCAGTTTGTGGCGGTAGAGCCTTCAGTTACTTTTAATTCCAGAATTCCGGTATTGAAGTCCTCAAGCAGCAACGGTGCCATCAAGGGCGAAATTGAGATTGAGATGTTTATCAATAATCCGTTTTCGGTTTACGACACTATCAAATTTGATGCTTATATTGTTGACCGTGCGTTGCAGGCTAGCAATATTATTTCCACCCCGGAAATAATCCTGAAAAAGCACTGAATTTACAGCAGTTTGTGAATGGTATAGGTAACCACTCCCCAGATGGATGCCTCCATAGTTTCGTTAATTTCTATGGGTTTAAAGTTTTCATTTTCAGGCATCAGAAACATTTTGCTGTTTTTTTTCAATAAGCGTTTTACTGTAAATTCGCCATTGACCACAGCTATTACTATCCTGTTGTCGGCAGCATCAAGCGAGCGGTCCACTACCAGAATATCGCCATCGTTGATACCGGCGTTGATCATGGAATTTCCCGACACTTTTACAAAAAATGTTGCCGAAGGGTTTTTTATCAGGTATTCGTTCAGGTCAAGTTTGCGTTCAATATAATCTTCGGCCGGCGAGGGAAAGCCCGCAGAAATTTTAGCCACAAAAAACGGCCGGGAAATTTTTTCCGATGTCGTTGGCACAAATACCTCCAGAGCATTTTTCGGTTTCTTTTTCATGTCAGACCTCCGAAAATTGTTTTATCATTTGCCGGTACTGGGTAAAGAAATTTGCCCGAGATACAAAGCCCAGGTATTTGCCGTCTTTTACCACAGGAAGATTATAATTGTTCGTTTTTTCGAATTTCATGGCCACATCCTCCATCGACTCATCGGGGTCCACCAGCGGCGAAGGCATAAACATCAGGTTGTGAACAAACAATTTACCATACAAGGCCTGGTTAAAAATAACACCGCGTATATCATTAAGAAAGATGATGCCCAGCAAATTGTTTTCATTATCAACTACCGGAAAAATATTGCGTTCGGAACGGGCAATTACTTTTACCAGTTGTCCCAGATAATCATCGGGCGACACGGTGATAAAATTGGTTTCGATAAGTTTGTCGATTTTCATCAGGTTCAGCACCGATTTGTCTTTGTCGTGGGTAATCAGTTCGCCTTTTTCAGCAAGCTCAATGGCGTCGACAGAATAGGGAATAAAAGATCTTATGGTCAGGTACGAGATGGAGGCTGTGATAATCAGCGGAATAATCATTTGATATCCCCCAGTGATCTCGGCAATAAGGAATATTCCGGTCAGCGGGGCGTGCATGACACCAGCCAGTAATCCGGTCATTCCGGCCAGGGCAAATTTGGTGGCAGGTAACTCCCTGATATCCAGAAAACTCACCAGCAAAGTAAATAAAAGCCCGGTAACTGCCCCAAAAAAAAGCGTGGGGCCAAAAATACCGCCCACCCCTCCGGCACTGAATGTGAGCGATGTGGCAATCACTTTAAAAATGATGATGGCTGTGAGTAAGATAATTGCCGCACCCACACCGTTGCCCAGAAAACCAAAAGGATTATTTCCGAAAACAAAATCAAAATTTCCTTTCAGACATTGGTTTATCTGGTGATATCCTTCACCATAGAGGGACGGTAACAATAAAATCAGGCAACCAAGTGCGCCGCCTCCAACAAACATTCTGACATAGGTGCTCTTAATTTTATTGAAATACTTATCAAAAATCTTCAATATCCGGGTAAAATATACCGAAATAAACCCGCAAAAAATTCCCAAAACAGCAAAAAAAAGCAGGTTGGTAAAATCCACAGGGTCTAAAGGTGCAATACTATAAATATTGTTTTGTCCCAGAAAAAAATAGGAGGTGAGGGTTCCGGTAACTGAGGCGATGAGCAAAGGCACCAGCGAAGCCAGCGACAGGTCGATCATGAGCACCTCCAGGGCAAGCACCACACCGGCAATGGGGGCCTTAAACAGGCCGGCAATGGCCGCTGCCGATCCGCAGGCCATGAGCAACACAATGTGGTTGTACTTCAGTCCGAGCATGCGGCCAACATTGGAACCAATGGCGCCTCCCATGTTTACTGCCGGGCCTTCCATACCCACCGATCCGCCAAACCCGAGGGTGATAGAGCTGGCAACAGCCGGCGAATAAATACTCTTAGGCGGCATATATCCGCCTTCCCGCGAAATGGAACGCAGCACGCCTGGGATGCCGTAATTCATTTGTTTTTTTACCACATACTTTTTAAAAAGTATGGTAAGGAAAATACCAATAAGCGGATAGAAAAAATACTCGTAATGCAGTTGCCCCGGATTTTTATCAAACAGGGTAAGGCTTTCGATGAAAAACACAAGGTTCTTGGTAAATACGGCAAAAATTCCGGAGATAAATCCACAAAAAACGCTCAAAATCATAAGGAAATTACGATCGCTGAGGTGCTTTAATCTCCATAAGAGCAGATGTTCTATGATTTTTTTGCCTCGATCCATTCAATTTTTTCAATCATAATGAAAGCAAAAATACATTTTTTACAATAAGAAATACATTTACGGTTTTGTATTTTCCGGAGGATTCAGAATGGAATACGCATTTTCGGCACCGTTTTGCTCGGCTTCTTTGATGGAAAAGCCATAACCTTTTGCAAGCATTTTGTTGTCAAACACTACTTCCACCACATATTGCTTATTAAAACCCTTGCCGCTTTCCTGAACCACTTTGAAATCCAGGGACTTCTTTTCTTTTTGGGCTAATTCAAGCAACGCACTCTTATAATTGAGTTCGGTTTTTTCCAAGGTGTCAATATCTACCAGGCACTTGATAATGTGGTTGATGATTATTTTGGTGGAAAAGGTGTATCCTTTGTCGAGGTACATTGCGCCTATGAGGGCTTCAAAAGCATCTCCGTTTATCGACTTGTAAACACTGCCGCTATCATGTTCTGAAGTAATCAGTTTGTCGAGCCCGAGTTTTTGCGAAAGCTTATTCAGGTGTGGCCTGCTGACGAGTTTTGAACGCATCTCGGTCAGAAATCCTTCGTCTTTCAGGGGATATTTTCTAAAAAGATAATCGGCGATTATCGAACTTAAGACGGCGTCTCCCAGGTATTCAAGGCGCTCGTTGGAATTTTTATGGCCGCCTATCATTTCGGTAGCTGCTGAACGGTGGAGAAAAGCAAGTTGATACAAATTTATATTGCCGGGCTTAAACCCGAGAATATTTTTTATTGCCCTTGATAATTCTTTATCAGTAGTCGTAGCGAGAAGAGATTAACCGTTAAATTTTTTATAGATCAAAGAGGCATTATGTCCGCCAAAGCCAAAGGTGTTGCACAAAGCAGTATTAATTTCGCGGTGTTGGGCTTTGTTGAAGGTGAAATTAATGCGGTTATCTACATCGGGGTCATCGGTAAAGTGATTGATGGTAGGAGGAATAATACCGTGATTTATTGCCATGATGCAGGCAATGGATTCCACAGCGCCGGCTGCACCCAGCAAATGGCCTGTCATAGATTTTGTTGAATTGAGGATCATTTTAAAGGCGTGATCGCCAAAAGCCGCCACTACGGCTTTTGATTCTGCAATATCACCCAGAGGTGTAGAGGTGCCGTGCGTATTGATATGATCAATGTCATGAGGTTGCATGCCTGCATCCTGCAAAGCATTAAGCATCACCCTGTAAGCGCCTTCGCCTTCGGGGTGCGGCTGCGTGATGTGATAGGCGTCTGCCGATAAGCCTCCGCCTGCAATTTCACAATAGATTTTGGCTCCTCTTTTCAGGGCGTGGCCCAATTCTTCGAGTATCAAAGTACCGGCACCTTCTCCCAGGACAAAGCCATCCCGGTCTTTGTCAAAAGGCCGCGAAGCCGTTGAAGGGTCGTCGTTGCGTACCGAAATGGCATGCATGGCGTTAAAACCGCCGATGCCGCCGATACCGATAGCTGCTTCGGAACCGCCGCTGATCATCACGTCTTCTTTACCCATACGAATATAGTTATACGCATCGATGATGGCATGTGTGGATGAGGCGCAGGCTGCTACTGTGGAATAATTGGTGCCTTTAAATCCGTATTTTATGGAAATATTGCCGCCGGCAATATCGGCTATCATCTTGGGAATAAAGAAAGGATTGAAACGCGGAGTACCATCGCCTTTGGCAAATTCCAGCATTTCGTCGGTAAAAGTATCCAATCCTCCTATCCCAGAGCCCCAGATTACACCTGCCCGGTTCAAATTAATGGCAGAGAGGTCAAGAGCCGCATCGGCCATAGCCTCCTGCGCTGCAATCATCGCAAATTGGGCATACAAATCAAGCTTTTTCGCTTCCTTACGATCAAAATAATTACCGGCATCATAATTTTTTATTTCGCAGGCAATTTTTGTTTTAAACTTTGAGGTATCAAAGCGTGTGATTTGTGCACAACCACTAATCCCTTTTACCAACCCATCCCAATATTCATTGAGATTGTTGCCAATAGGGGTTATCGCGCCAAGCCCGGTAACAACAACCCGACGTAACTCCATTAAAAAAATTCTTACTTCGTATTATTTTCGATATACCTTATAGCATCGCCAACTGTCCCGATTTTTTCAGCTTCTTCGTCAGGAATGGCTATGTTGAATTCTTTTTCAAATTCCATGATCAATTCAACAGTATCAAGAGAATCTGCGCCCAGATCGTTGGTGAAACTTGCTTCAGGGGTTACTTCATTTTCGTCTACGCCAAGCTTATCAACTATGATAGCTTTTACTCTTGCTGTAATGTCTGACATAATTATAATTTTTTATTAAACAAGGCTGCAAAGGAAAATATTAATTCAGACATGGCAAAGGGTTTTTTTGCCTTTGGAAATCAGTTTTTGTTGCAATAAATTGAAATACAGCAATATAAGAAATTTTTCCCGGAAATATTTTAACAAAATTTAAGAGAATTTGCCCTGCTATTTGTTGCCGGTATGACCGAAACCGCCTTCGCCACGGTCGGATTCCTGCAGTACATCTACTTCGATCCACTCAGCTTTTTCGTGTTTGGCAATGATCATTTGTGCTACCCTTTCACCGTCATTAACCACAAAATCTTCAGCTGAGAGGTTTACCAGAATAACCATTACTTCCCCGCGGTAGTCGGCATCGATGGTTCCGGGAGTGTTGAGCACGGTGATTCCTTTTTTTATAGCCAGCCCGCTGCGCGGACGTACCTGTGCTTCATAACCCACCGGGATTTCGATAAATATGCCGGTAGGCACAAGCGCCCGCTGCAAAGGTTTCAGCACTAAAGGACTGTCGAGGCTGGCCCGAAGGTCCATCCCCGCTGAGGCATTGGTTTCGTACTTTGGCAAAGGATGTTTTGACTTGTTGACAATTTTTACGTTCATTACTTCCTGATTAGGTTTAACATTTTTGGTTTTTCAATGGCTATAACCATCAAAACAAAGCTTAGGAGCACTAAAGTGTTAATAGCCCAATGTACCCATGGCGTATCTGCAATAATAAATGTACTGCCATAATACAATGCAACAGCTACCAGTATGTATAAAAGTATCCTTTTTATATTATAGTCGACATGATAGTGTTTTTGTCCGATGAAGTAAGATGCCACCATCATGGAGGTGTAACAGAAAAATGTGGCCCATGCCGAGCCCATATAGCCGATAAGAGGAATTAATATATAATTCAGCACCAGCGTTATGACGGCTCCCATAATGGAAAGATAGGCGCCAAACCTTGTCTTATCGGTTAGTTTGTACCATATTGACAGGTTGTAAAATATTCCCAGAAACATATTGGCCAGTAAAAGTATGGGTACTACAACCAGCCCTTCAAAATAATCTTTCCCTACAAAATATTTTACCACGTCGATATACATCATGATAGCAAGAAAAATAAAGGAACAAACAATCACAAAGTACTTCATCACATCGGCATACAGTGCTTTGGCGTTTGACTCTTTGGCCTGTGAAAAGAAAAACGGCTCGGCGGCATATTTAAAGGCCTGGATTACGATGGTCATCATGATGGAAATTTTGTAACAGGCAGAATAAATCCCCACCTGTGACATGGCAATATCGGATGGTGATAAATATTTCAGCAATATACGGTCGATGGTTTCATTTATTATCCCGGCCAGTCCAAATATCAGCAGTGGCAGGGCATAAAGGATCATTTTTTTCCAGACGGTCATATCCATGCGAAATTTGCTTATAGGGACAACGATATAAAGCGTAACTAAAGTAATTCCGCTGGCGGCCAGGTTGGCAATAAAGATATACCCAACGCCAACAGAAGGGTTGTAAATCAAATTGGTAAGGCCGGAGAATAAGCCGTTTTTAACCAGGTAGGGGCACAGCAACAAAAAGAACAGGTTGAGCGCCACATAAACCGAAATGTTGAAAATCTTAATAAAGGCAAACATCTTTGGCCGGTTGATGGCTCTGAGTTTGGCAAATGGAATGGTGGACAATGCGTCAAAAGCAATGATCAGGGCAAACCAGCGGACATATTCGCTGTGCTGAGGATATCTTATCATATCGGCCAGAGGCTGGGCAACCAAGAAGATCAGCAGGATAAAAAACGCGGAACTTACTATCAGCGAAAGGTTTGCGGCATTATAGACTTTTTCCCTGTTGGGATTGTTTTTTTCATAAAACCTGAAAAAAGCTGTTTCCATTCCGTAGGTGAGCAACACTATCAGCAGCGAAACATAGGCATACATCTCGCCCACAATACCATAATCGGGGGGTGCGAATATGCGGGTATGAATAGGTACCATCAGGTAATTCATCAGGCGGGCAACAATGGTACTTACGCCATAAATGGCCGTCTGTCCGGCTAATTTTCTGATTGGATTGGCCAAAGTGTTTTTTTTTGCAAATTTAAACTTATAATGCTCATTGTGATAAAAACAGAAAATGAATTATTTTATTTTATCAATGGTTTTTTCGGCTTGTAAGTATTATTTCTAAGTAATCTTACGTTATTATAATAATGTATCCATGGGCTATGAAAAAAATTTTCTTCTTTACGTTTTTCCTGACTTTTTGTTTTGTCGGCATTCGGGCGCAGGAGATACCGGAGACAAATCAAAAAATTATTGATTACGTGAAAACCGTTATCGGGAAAAAAGTTGATTATGGCGAATGCTGGGACCTGGCTTACCGCGCCGTAACAAAAAATAACTGCGTATGGGACGGGAAATATAAATGGGGCGAAAAAATTGATCCTGAAACCGACAGCGTTTTTCCAGGGGATATCATACAGTTTTATAATGTAACCCTGAAATATAAGGATGACAATAAGATATACAAAGAAGTGTTTAAACTTCACACGGCCATCATATACAGTATTAAGGGAAAGGGTTATTACGAAATTGCCCACCAGAACAATTCTTATTCTGGCCGCAAAGTGGGGATCAGCGAGTTGGATTTACGCCATAAAACATCCGGCACCATTGAGTTTTACAGGCCTGTCACGAAAAACTAGCCAAGGAATATTTTCTGAAGAATAATGGAAACAATGAATAGTCCGAGGATAATTTCGCCGAAAAGAATTTTCTTCAGATTCAGGTAATAATAAGCAACAAGTACCGACAGCGGAAGGAGGGTATAAGAAAATTCGTAGGTCAGGTTTTTTTCCAGAAACAGCACGCTCAGGGCATTAACGGCAAGCAGCCAGAATATTGCATAAAAGGCCTTTCGGACAAGAATTACCTTTTCGTGCGACAGCACAAACATCTTCACCGAAGAAACTAAAAACAAAACAACAATTAATGCGAATGTTATATATTGAAACACGGAGACTGTACCGAAATTCCCGCCAAAACTCATTCCGGAAAATACCCTGCGGTACTCATGAAACACTGCCAACAATTGATCTGTAAGAAAAAAGTAAGCAAACAAATATATATATACAGTAGCCACACCCAACAGGCTGATAAACCATTCGCGCCAGGTAAAAGGCCGGTAAAGGAGAATAAATATCCATACAATAATCAATAATCCTGCTGCCTTAAAATAAAACAGCGAAGCCAATCCGGTAAGTATGCCGCAAAGAAAAATCTCGCGGTAGCCGCTGTCTTTGTTTTTTATCTCAAACAGCAGCATCAATATTGTTATGATAAAGGCGTTTACGATTATAAAAGGATGCAGGGTGAGCAGATTCGGGCTGCTGCTCATCAGTAAAATATATAAAAAGGCAGGGAGGAAAGAGTTTTTGGGCGCTATTTTAAATTCCGAAAGCATAGTGTTCAGCACCAGGGCTTCGGCCAAAAGTAACACAAAAGCTAATCCCGTATAAAGCCAGGGGGTGCTGTAAATCTTCAGATAAAGAATATTATATCCGAAAGAAAGGTCGAAAACGTCCAACATGGCAACCGACTTAATGAAAGCCGGCAGCCAAAGAGCCAGAGCCGACAGCAGGATAAACACTATCTGAAAATTGGTATGATATTTAAAAATACGTGTAAACAAGGTGTTGCTGATTTTACATTAAATCCTTACCGATATCGTGTCTGAAATATTTGCCATCAAAATCAATGAGAGCTGCGTTTTTGTATGATTTTTCTCTTGCCTCCGTCAAGGTGGCGCCATAAGACATCACACCCAGCACACGACCTCCGTTTGTATTTAAAATACCTTCCGAATCCAAAGCGGTGCCGGCATGGAAGATAATACTGTTTTCAACGGCGTTCAGGCCTGTAATTTTCTTTCCTTTTTCATAGGTTCCGGGGTATCCTCGCGAAACCATCATAACGGTAACTGCATAGCGTTCATCTATTTCCATTTTTATCTCATTCAGGGTTCCGTTAGCTGTAGCCAACAGCATTTCAACCAGGTCGTTTTTAATGCGTGGCAGCACACTTTCTGTTTCGGGGTCGCCCATACGGACGTTATATTCAATAACATAAGGGTTGCCGCCTACATTCATCAGGCCGATAAAGATAAAACCCTTATATGTGATTTTTTCCTGTTGCAGTCCCCGGATGGTTGGTTGAATGATTTTTTCATGTACTTTTTCCATGAAGGCATCATCGGCAAAGGGTACTCCGGAAACTGCGCCCATGCCTCCGGTATTCGGACCGGTATCATTTTCGCCGATTTTCTTATAGTCTTTGGCAACCGGCAATACCTGATAATGTTCTCCATCGGTAAGCACAAAAACAGAAAGTTCAATACCTTTCAGGAACTCCTCAATGACTACTTTTTCGCTTGCCTTACCGAATTTTGAACAGGCCAGCATCTGTTCGAGTTCTGTTTTGGCGTCATCGGCATTATTTAATATCACCACACCTTTTCCTGCGGCCAGTCCGTCGGCCTTTAAAACATAGGAAGGTTTCAGGGAGTCAATAAAAGAAAGTCCTTCATTCAGTGTTTCTTTGGTAAAGGTACGGTAGGCGGCGGTGGGGATGTGATATTTCCTCATGAACGCTTTTGCGAAATCTTTGCTTCCTTCGAGTTGAGCGCCTTTTTGTGAAGGCCCTATCACGGGGATGTTTTTTAAATCGTCCTGTGACTGAAAATAATCATAAATTCCCTGTACCAGAGGATCTTCGGGGCCTACCAGTACCAGCCCGATTTCTTTTTCTTTAACGATCTGCGTGATTTTATCGAAGTCTACAGGGCTGCAGTTTATGGTTTCGCCGCAGGAAGCCGTACCGGCATTTCCGGGAGCTATATAAAGTTTGTCCACCAGGGGGCTTTGTTTAAGTTTCCATGCAAAAGCATGTTCGCGCCCACCGGATCCCAGGAGTAAAATGTTCATAAATTGATTATTTGTATTCAGGCCCAAAAATAAAACAAATTTTTGAAGTGAGGCTATCTCAAGAGTCCTTTGTGTGTCTTGTGTCATTGCGAGAAATACTATTTATTTCGTGCAGAGCTGCAATGTCGCAGAACAACAAAGTCGCAGAGCCGCAGAGCTGCAAATCTGAAGAGTCGCATAGCATCTGATTCTCAGAGAAATAAGAAAATAAACTATGCAGGCGAAACCCTGCCTTGCCCTGCCTGCCGTTCGGCAGGGTTTAAGCCCTTTGTGGCATATATTAATGATTGAACTACTAAGGGACCCTAAGGCCAAGTACTTACAAATTTTGACTTTTGAAACGAATTCAGGTCGAGTACCTTACTCTCTCAGCCGTCAAATACCAATACACAACAAATGCAAATGTTTTATATTGATTACGAAAGTGCCTGATTTTTTCGGTCAGAAAAAATTGTCTATTTAACACAGGCATAAGCTATTTATGAGTACTTTTGCTCCGCTTTTTAAATAATTATGAAAAAACGCCTTGCTTTTCTTCCTCTGCTTCTGCTTGTTGGCAATTTTGTG